>NZ_JBILQL010000058.1:0-15036 GCF_044373165.1 Flavobacterium sp. | reverse complement strand
TTTTTGTAATCAAATAATATATAAAATAGTACGGTGCTATTTCAAGTGCGCAAAGATACAAAATAAAATAAAACAACTTGCCGATAAGTAAGTTTTGATAAATCTTCAAAGAAATCAAATAAGAATACAAGTTTATTATTAAAATGATACCAATAATGCAAAAAAGAAGCACATTTGAAGTATTGTTGCTGTAAAACATATAAATGTTAAGCGGAAGAATCAACAAGCTAATGAATGTTCTGTAGCTGACTTTTTGCAGATTGAGTTGTTCAGCAAATTCTTCAATGTTAAAAATGGCGGCAATAATTTTTTCAATCAAAAATTTGGAAAGCACAAAAACCCCAAAAAAGGTCAGTATCCTAATAAATAACAACCAATCGGTTTTGGAAACATATCCGAAATGACTGAGTACCATTTGGATAAAAAAAGCGAAAGAGATGCTTTGCACTACAAATAAAAGAATGGTAAAACCACTCATTAAATGCGAAGGATCTTTGTAAACCTTAATGTATTTGTCAGAAACTAAAATCTTCAGAAAATCATTAAAACGCGTTTCAAAAGCAGTACGCGTAACCGCAATTAAAGCAAACGATAAAACAAAAAGATAAGTGGCCCAATCTTTCGTTTCAATGACTCGTGGTTCAAAAATTATTTCTGTCATATACCCGGCAAAATTACTAATTTTTTATTTGTTAAATTATTATAATATTATTAAGATGCGACACTAATAAAAAGTTTATTTTTGCACAAAGTATGACTGCATTTATGAGCGACGGCATTGTAATTATTCCAACCTATAATGAAATTGAAAACATCGAAAGCATTGTTCGAGCCGTATTTTCTTTACCGAAATCTTTTCATGTTCTTATTGTAGACGACAATTCTCCTGATAAAACTGCCGACAAAGTAATCGAATTACAAAAAGAATTTGGGAATCAACTTTTCCTCGAGGTAAGAAAGAAAAAAGCAGGTTTGGGAACAGCTTATGTTCACGGTTTTAAATGGGCATTGCATAACAATTACCAATATGTTTTTGAAATGGATGCCGACTTTTCACACAATCCAAATGATTTAGAGAAGTTGTATGAGGCTTGTCAAAAAGGATCCGATTTGGCTATCGGTTCTCGATATGTTACCGGAGTTAATGTTGTAAATTGGCCGCTCAGCAGGGTGTTACTGTCTTATTTTGCCTCTGTATACGTTAGGCTCATTACCGGTATGAAAATTATGGATGCCACCGCCGGATTTATTTGTTACCGCAGAGAAGTGTTAGAAAAAATTAATCTGGATGCCATTAAGTTTATAGGCTATGCGTTTCAAATAGAAATGAAATACAGGGCTTTTGCCAAGAACTTCAAGATTGTTGAAGTACCGGTGATTTTTACCGACCGAACCAAAGGCCAATCAAAAATGAGTGGTGCGATTATTAAAGAAGCCATCTTTGGCGTTATTTCTCTCCGATTCAGGAAATTTTTAAACCAATTATAAAATAATAAAATGAATACCGTTTTAATTAAAAATGCCAAAATAGTTAATGAAGGGAAAATTGTAGAAGGGGATGTTTTGATTGAAAACGAGTTGATAGTCGAAATTGCCGAAAGCATTAGTCCTAAATCTCCGAATTGCAAAATTATTGACGCCGAGGGAAATTACTTAATGCCCGGCGCCATTGATGACCAAGTTCATTTTCGCGAACCCGGTTTAACACACAAAGGGACTATTGCCTCCGAAAGTCGTGCTGCAGTGGCCGGAGGAATTACTTCCTTTATTGAGCAGCCAAATACTGTCCCGAATGCCATTACCCAAGAACTTTTAGAAGACAAATACCAAATTGCGGCCAAAACTTCTTATGCGAATTATTCGTTTATGATGGGTGGAACTAACGATAACTTGGAGGAAATTTTAAAGACTAATCCCAAAAATGTAGCCGGATTAAAACTGTTTTTAGGATCTTCTACCGGCGATATGTTGGTTGATAGTTCTGATTCACTGGAGAAAATATTTTCCAGCACTAAATTATTAATTGCAGTGCATAGCGAAGACGAGACTACCGTAAAGGCAAATTTGGAGCATTATAAATCCATTTACGGTGATGATATACCGGTTGAGTTTCATCCTGAAATACGCAGTGTGGAAGCTTGTTATAAGTCGACTGTAAAAGTGATAGAATTGGCTAAAAGAACCGGTGCCAGATTGCATGTCTTCCATTTGTCAACAGCCAAAGAGTTGGATTTGTTTACCAATAAAATTCCTTTAGAGGAAAAACAAATCACCGCTGAAGTATGTATCCATCATTTGTGGTTTACAGATGCTGATTATAAAACCAAAGGCAATTTGATTAAATGGAATCCGGCGGTCAAATCGGCAGCAGACAAAGAGGCATTATGGAAAGCTTTGCTGGACGATCGAATCGATGTGATTGCAACTGATCACGCACCACATACTTTAGAAGAAAAGCAACAGGTATACACCAAAGCGCCATCGGGCGGGCCATTGGTTCAGCACGCTGTAGTAGCGATGTTTGAAGCTTACCATCAGGGTAAAATTTCAATACAAAAGATAGTGGAAAAGATGTGCCATAATCCTGCTAAGATTTTTAAAATTGAAAAACGTGGTTTTATCAGAGAAGGCTATTATGCCGATTTGGTTTTGGTAAATTCAGGTTTGCCATGGAATGTTAAAAAAGAAAACATATTGGCCAAATGCGGTTGGTCGACTTTTGAAGGGTATAACTTTAAATCGAGAATTACCCATACTTTTGTAAACGGAAACTTGGTTTATCAAAATTTTAAAGTGAATGATAAACCGGTTGGGAAAAGATTGTTGTTTGACCGATAGAATTTTGAAAATGTTGAATGTAACTAAAAAATCAAAGATGACTTTAAGAAGCCTGTTTATGGGTTTGTTGTTTGTTTTTGTCGGATGTAATACTGCGGTAGAAAAGCCCAAAAAGTTAATTAAGAGAGACAAAATGATAGATATATTGTATGATATATCACTAATGGAGGCTGTTAAGTCGCAAAACATCAATGGCGGTATCAGCAGCCAAAAAGCCAATGAATTTTTGTTCAAGAAATACCAAATTGACAGTCTGCAATGGGAAGAAAACAATAAGTATTATGCTTCCGATATTGAGGAATACAAAAAAATGTATCAAGAAGTTAAAATAAGAATAGAACAAGAGACAGCAAAAGCAGGCGGAACTCCAACCGAAGGTACCGTACCAAAAGACTCAGATGTTCCGATGGTGAAGTAATTATTTTTGGAGCGAACGCACAACTTCGTCAACAACCGATTCAATGCGTTGGAATTCAAAGTTCAACGCATTTTTTATTTTGGCATTTGCTATCTTATCGGAAGATAAAAGCGATTGGGTGCTGTATTTTGACAGTCTTCTTTTTCGGTTGAAAATGCTTGCCAGTAGCCAATCTAAGCGCCAGCCGATGGCCAACATCCAGGGTTTGGCTTCCCATTTTGGTTTTTTGGCGCCTAATTTTTCCGCAATTTGAAAGATGATGTCTTTGAAAGATAGATTTTCAGCTATAACCACAAAGCGTTCTCCTACTATATCGCTTGTCATTAGTTGTATCATGATCAAAACTACATCGGTTACGCCTACATAACCAGTACTGCCATTGGTGTAGAACGGAAATCCTTTTTGGATGGCAGAGAAGAAAAGACCACTGCCTTGCTGCCAAAAACCTGTGCCGAATATTACGCCCGGATTAACAATGACTACATTTAGGCCTTCTTGTTGGCCGCGCCAAATTTCCATTTCGGCACCGTATTTGGAAATGGCGTAATCACTGTGATAGTGTTCCGGATTCCATTCGGTTGCTTCAGTAATGGTTGTTTCTCCCGGTTTTAAATCGCCCAAAGCGGCAATGGAACTCACATGACAAAGTTTGCTGACGTTGAAATCCAAACAAAAGTTGACGATATTGGCTGTACCTTCAATGTTGATTTTACGGAGTTTATTCTCGTCTTTCGGGTCGAAAGATATTTGTGCAGCGCAATGGTAAACATGGGTTACGCCTTGAAACGCCTTTTCCAAAGACGGCACTTCAATAATATCGCCTTGCATCCACCGGATTTTGTGGAATTGGTCTTCTTTATTGTAAAGTTGGAAAAGCGATTGGGTTTTACGGATGTTTTTTTCGTTTCGGTAAATGGCCCGAATTTCCGACTCGTTTGCCGTTAACTGTAACAGCAAATGTGCACCTACTAAACCGGTTCCGCCAGTGACTAAAATCATATTGCTAAATTACGAATTATGAATTACGAATTATGATTTTTTTTGTGCCGACAAGTAATCCAAAGGACTTTCTCCTAGCCCTGATTGGAGTCTCGTTTTTTGGAACGAGACGGAAAGCAGGAACAAGGAAAGCAGATAAATCCCGAACCTTTCGCTCCCAAATAATCAATTCTGATTATATTTGCGCAAATTTGATTACCTCATGAGAAATTTAGTAGCAGAATTACAATGGCGTGGAATGGTTCACGATATGATGCCAGGCACAGAAGAGCAACTTTTAAAGGAAATGACAACTACTTATGTAGGTTTTGACCCGACGAGTGATTCGTTACACATAGGTAATTTGGTTCCTATTATTTTGCTGGTTCATGTGGCAAGATGTGGTCATAAACCGATTGCTTTAGTGGGTGGCGCGACAGGTATGATTGGCGATCCTTCGGGGAAATCGGACGAAAGAAATTTGTTAGATGAAGCGACTTTAGAAAAAAATGTGGCGGGCATCAAAGCGGTTTTGTCTCGTTTTTTAGACTTTAACTCGACGGCTGCTAATGCTCCGATTTTAGTGAACAATTACGATTGGATGAAGGATTTTTCGTTTATCAATTTTGCTCGCGATGTTGGTAAAAGAATTACGGTGAACTACATGATGGCGAAGGATTCGGTGAAGAAAAGATTGAGTGCGGAAGGAGAAGGAATGAGTTTCACGGAGTTTACTTACCAATTGATTCAAGGATACGATTTTCATCATTTGTATAAAACCCATAATTGTTTATTGCAAATGGGCGGAAGCGACCAATGGGGCAATATTACCACCGGGACAGAATTAGTTCGCAGAATGAATGGTGAAGGCGCAAAAGCTTATGCGATGACTTGTCCGTTGATTACGAAAGCCGATGGTTCTAAATTCGGGAAATCCGAAGGTGGAAACGTTTGGTTGACTGCTGATAAGACATCGGTATACAAGTTTTACCAGTTTTGGTTGAATACTACCGATGTGGACGCGGAGAAATACATTAAGATTTTTACGTTTTTAGATAAAGATACGATTGATGCTTTGATTGCTGAGCATAATCAAGATAAAGGGTTGCGCCTGTTGCAAAAGCGTTTGGCGGAAGAAGTGACTGTTTTTGTTCACAGTAAAGAAGAATTGGAAAAAGCGATTTTTGCCTCCAAAGCGAAGTTCAGCCCAACGATGGACGAAATGCTGCAGCTTGATGATAAGACATTTACAGAGGTTTTTGATGAGAAAGAAACAGCAGAAATACCCGAAGATGATTTTAAAAACGGTTTGGATATGATTGCTGCCATGGCTGCTAAAACAGGTTTTTTGAAATCGAATAGTGAAGCCAGACGAGAGTTACAGCAGAATGCCATTTCGTTGAACAAAGTCAAGGTAAAAGAAGATTATATCATTACAGCTAAAGATTTAGTAAAAGGTAAATTTTTAGTCTTGCAAAAAGGAAAGAAAAATTACTATTTAATCAAAGTGGTATAAATTCAAAAGGAACCGGATGAGGTTCCTTTTTTTATTCGCCTAAATCGATCTCAATTTTGTTAGAAGTAAACCAGCCTTTGATAAATATTTTGTTGCTCAATACCTCTTTTTTTTCGTCTTCAGTAAAATTAGAAAGAAGTTCTTCTGCCATCAAATTGATGTGGAGTTCCAGAAAGTGTTTTTCTTTTTCCTCGATATAGTATTCAATATCACCATTGCGATGGTAGCGATTTTTATCCCAAACCAATATTGTAGTGAAGTGTTTGGTTTGATTGGCTTCTATATTTTGAATGTTCTCTAAGAAGCCGTCTTTTTTTATTTGAGATAATTGTTCCGGAGTTCTGGATTTGATGTAAGTATCAACAGAATCAATATATTGAGTGTATTCAGCTTCCGATTTAAAGTACCTAATATTACTCTCAACGTTTATTATGCCGTTAGCTTCAATTGCCGTTTCATTTTCATAAAGTTTGTAGTAAACATTGGGTCTGAGAGAGCCGGCTCCGATTGGAATCAGGTCTTTAGGGTTTAAGATAAAAGTTATGGGTTTATTGGTCAGATTCGTTAGATGGTAGTGCAAAATAAATTTTCTTTCGGTTTCATTCGAGTTTAAAACCGATAATGAATCAATTTTTATTTCGAGGGGTTTTTGTTGTCCAAAAACGGCAACAGCGAAAAGCAGGCAAACAATCAATTTCATAACGGTATTTTGTTTAAAACGAAAAAAAAACAATTTTATTACAGTACCATTAAATTACAACCGCGTATATCGGAATTGTCGAAGCGACCTAAAATTTCGAAAGAATTGTTTGGGTATTTTTTGCCCAAATCTTGTGTGGCGATGAAGGAGCAAGAGTTGATATTGACTAAGTCGATCACATTTACGCCACCGGTTTTCCCGTAATCTACATAACATAGAGCGTCTTCGGTATCGCGGACTAAAATTTGCATCCAACTCGGACATTCGAAAATACCGTTGCCGAGAGAATATGCTTGCGACAACAATTCTGTCATACCGTATTCCGAATGGATGCTTGGAACGCCGAAACCATTACAAAGTATTTCATGCAGTTCTTCCCTTATCATTTCCTTGCGTTTTCCTTTCATGCCGCCGGTTTCCATGATGATAGTGTTTTTTAACTCAAAAGAATGTTTTTCGACTAAATCGAGCAAAGCATAAGTCACGCCAATTAAGATTACATTTTGACCTGAAGTGTCCAATTCAATCAGCTTGGAAATCAATTCATCGTAATTGTGTAAGTAAAAGCCGCTGTGTTCGTTGTTCGATAATTCGATTAAATCTTTCACCATATAGATTAGTGACGAACCGCTGCGTTCCAAGTAGGATGGGAGCAAGGCCAAAACCGCATAGTCTTCAATGTTGCCGTAGAATTGCGAAAACGCTTGGCGGTAACTTTGTTCGTAGAGCGAAACATCGGTAACTAAGTGTTTGCTGGTAATCATGCCGGTTGTTCCGCTGCTGGTGAAGGTTTCTTGCACTTTATGTGAATTAGAAACAACGGAATGACTTTTAAAAAATTGTATCGGGAGAAAGGGAATTTGGTTCAATGATTTCACCTTTTGTACATCTGTTTTCAAGAAGTCACAGAATTCGCGATAGACTTGGTTGTTTTCATATTGGTATCGAAAAACTTTTAAAGCTATTTTTTCGAATTGCTTTTGGGAGGAAATCGTAAATATGTCTTGCGGATGAACCAAAATATTTTAAATATGTTTGCCGCAAAAATACGGAAAATAAAAAAGGCCCTAACTTTCATTAGGACCTTTTTGGTAGTATTAGATTGGGATTATTTGATCACCAATTTAGTTGAAGCTGTTTTTCCTTCTTCAGTAATTCTAACCACATAAATACCAGCATTTAATCCGCTTACGTTGATAGCACTGTCAGAAGTTGAAGTATTCAATACTTGTTTTCCTAAAACATCAAAAATAACAACAGTTTTTTCAGCATTAGCTTCAGTTTCGATAAACAAAGTTCCGTTAGCAACCGGGTTAGGGTATACTTTTAAACCTGAAATAGCAAAACTTTCTGATGATAAAGTTAAATCATTTAGTGAGCGCGCTACTACTCTAACGGCACCGTTGTTTTCAGAGGCTAAAACTATGATGTCATTAGCGCCGGTAGGAATTACATTGTTAGGAGCACTCAAGTAACCGGCTTCAGAGAATAAAGTTCGGAATGTAGTTGAGGCATCAGCGTTTAATACATAATCAGTATTTGCAGCAAAAGTAGCTGTTCCGTCTCCCGCAGCAAAAGTAGCTCCGTTGATTCTGATTAATTCGCTTTCATATGTTTCAATGTTAGCAATTAAATCAGTTACAGTTACTACTTGAGGTGTAATGGTGTTTCCGGTAGAGCTTACAGTAGCGTTTGCAACCGGTAAAAATTCAATAACACCGTTAAAGTTGAAAGATTGACCTTTAAGTCCGCTTAATGCATCACCTGTTGTAATGGTATTAGGAGTGATAACACCCGGAACGTCATCAATCAACATACCGGCTGTTGCATCTTGTACGTATTTTTGATTTCTGTTCAAACGAGCATAACTTACAATAGCAGGATTTGTTAATTCGTAGTATTTTCCAAAACCATTGGCAATCACATCAGCTCTTAAAGCAGCAATGTTACTTACGGTTGTAAAACTGGCAATACTAAAGGTTGTAGTAGCATTTACAGCTGGTGACAACACATTATTAGAGTTGTTTACCAACTCAGCATAAATGGTGTAGTCGCCTGGAATTAAACTGTTTAAAGCAATTGGAGTTGTATCGAATTTATTTACTAATGTTCCTCCGTTAATGCTATATCTAATGTGTCCTGAACCAGTACCATTAGCTACTGTGAAGTTAGAAACCGCGATATTTACGGTTACACTGGTAACAGTAGGGTTGTATACAGTTCCATTTACTGGAGAACTTATTGCTAATGATGGTGCAGTAGAACATACTGCAGCTGGTGAAGCAGAATTCTTTGGTGATGGAGTTGCTGTAGTAAAATCAGAAGCATTGTTATTTGTGTCAGTACAGCCTCCGTTCAATCTTATAACGGCAGTTGTAGAGGTTAAAGCAGTTCCGGTTGGGCCTGTTCCTTCAAAACCTGTAGGTGTAGCGCCGTATCCAACCAAATCAACTACTTCAGCGCCGGCAGGAATTGATCCTGTTTGAGCGGTTAATACGTTGGCTAATAACACTTTTCCGTTAGCACCACTCATGGCCAAACCGGTTGACGGAGCAACAGGTAGTGAATCAGGAGTTGGCAGAGCTGTACTAGGAGTAGTACCGGCAGCACATTGAATTAAATAATATTGACCAGGTTGAAGAATAAATCCTGTTAATGGTTGTACAGCCCACGATGTTCCGGTAGCAGAAGCATATTGAACCGACCATCCGGTCAAATCTTGAGCTACAGACCCGCGATTAAAAAGTTCAATAAAATCGTTGCTGAAAGTGGCTCCTGTATTTCCACCTCCACCATAAACTTGGCTGATTACAACTTGAGCATTTGCAGTTGAAACTGAAAAAATCGTTAGTAAAAGTAATAAAGAGTAAATTTTTTTCATTTTTTTAAATTTATTTAGCCCACAAATATAAGCACAATATTTGTTTGCTGAAAATAACAGTGTAAAAAAATGATTAAAAAAAAGTTAAACAGTCAAAGTTTAACTATCTGACAATTAGTTTTCTAGTAGTAGTAGTCTCTCCCTCGGTAATTTTGATGATGTAAACACCCGGCGGGATAGTACTGATATTTAATTCGCGAGAAGAAATAGTGGTTTGTAATACCTTTTTACCCAAAACGTCAAAAATTAAAATCTCTTTGTCGAGCGTGGTTTTTGAAGTGATGTAGATTTTTCCGTTGCTTACCGGATTTGGATAAAAACCAAGCGTTTCTCCTTGTTGTTTCCCATCCTGAGCAAAAGTGCCGAGAGAGAACAAAGCGAAAAATAAAAGGGAGTATAAGTAGTTTTTAGCCATGACAAAAATTTGGTTAATACAAATGTATAAAAATAATTTCAAATATTGTACCAAAAAAAACTCCTTCTTGTTAGGAAGGAGTTTTTTATAGTATCTTAAGGTTAAATTATAAACCTATTGTCCAACCTGTAGCCCATGAAGGTACACCTCCACTATTACCAGCTCCGGTAGCAGTGGTAGTTTCTGAAATTACTGCTGTAACATCAGCACTTACTCCTGATGTTGCCGGTGCAACAGCTGTGGTTCTTCCTGTTGTTTTGCGTGTAACATCTGTAAAAGTAACATTGTTCCCTTTTAGCGATGTGCCAACTCCTGCAATAGTCTCGTCATGTTCCACATCAAAACCATCCGCCCATCCGCTTACTATAACGTTGTTCAAGATGCCTCTTGTTCCTCTTCTTAATTTTAAGGCGTCATTTTCAGGATATGTTGTTGAGGCAGCAGTGCTTCCAGGACCTATCAATGTAATGTTTGTGATAGTAGGGTTTGATAACGGTGTGTTTGCAAATCCTAATTCAAAATTATCAGCCTCGATCCCTCTGTTGCCTTTTCCAAAAGAAATCTTACCATACCAGTTTGTGTTACTTCCATTCCAACCTTCTGTCCAGTCAAACTGATCATCTTCGTTACCAAAAGCAACTAGATTTGAAGTATTTACGGTGCCACCAAAAAACTCAAAACCATCATCAGCACCATGAAAAGCTTGAACGAATTCAATTACAGTTCCTGAGCCTACTCCAAATAGTGATAGACCATTAAATTCTTTTTCACTGTTAAAAGCGGCACCACAATATTCAAGTCTTAAGTAACGAATAGTGCCTGAATTATCAGTTGGTACTGTTCCACCATAGGTTAATTCAGCTACTTCTGATTGAGCTGTTGATGTACCACCGCTAACTCTGTTGATAGGTGCTTTTCCACAAATAACCAATCCACCCCAATCACCTGGTCCTTTTACGGTTAAACCACTTGTCATAATTACCGGATTTGAAGCAGTTCCGTTGATATTTATTTTGCCTCCTTGAGCTACTGCAATAAAAGAGGACGTTCCGCCAACACCTTCAATTACAGTTCCCGCAGGAATTGTTAAAGTAGCACCATCATTAACTTGAAGTCTACCGGTTAGTTTGTAAACAGTTCCGGCATTCAGTATCACTTCACCATCGTTTATCTGACCTTTAAAGTCAAGTGGATCTACTTCAAATGAAGAACTCGGACTGTTGCTGTCATCACTTGAACAGCTTGTTAAAATTGAAGCTGTAATAACAAAAAATGTAAAAATTTTTAAAATTGAATTTTTCATGTTGTTTTATGGTTTAAAATAATTTTCAGTTGCAAATATCTGTTCTAATTCATTGAATTGAGTTAAGCTAACATCATTCTTAGATTAACAAATACTTTACTATTTATTAAGTAAATGTTACTTATGTTAAAAAAAAATAAAAAGCGGTCAATTTGACCGCTTTTTGTTAATATATATGGGTATTACTTAAAATTGATAGTTCAAATTTAAGCTAAAGGTCATACCTTTTCTGTAAGATAAAACATTTACATCACCATTGTTATTTTCTTGCGTTCTCTCAATTTTTGGATCTAATAAGTTTCTTGCAATTAAGGAGATGCCTAAATTATTATTTATTTTGACTCTGTTAATCAAATCTAAAGTGCCTACTGCTTTGTCAACAAGATTGCCATTTCCATTAGTTCCAATGGCATTTATTCTGTCTGAAAAATAAGTAAAGGCGAGGGTAGAAGTGAGCGATCTGTTTTTTTCATTCCATTCTTTAAAGAAAGTAAGATCGGCATTTATTAATAAGTCAGAAGCTCCAGTAAAGGCACTATTTGTATCGCTGAAGGCAACGTTATAGTTGGTTTCTCTCTGGATTTTTTCTGCGTCCAAATCCTGAGAAGTATACAAATAAGACACATTTAACCCCGAAGATAATTTGGTGCCGTTTTCTTTATCTTGCTTAAGAATATTTTTTCTAATCTCAAGTTCTGCACCCGTAGCGTAGCCGAATTCTCCGGTGTTAACAAACGATACGTCGTTTGTGGATGATGCTATCGTAATTTCGTTTATTGGGTTTTGAATGTATTTACCAAAAGCTGTAACCGATATAACTTCCTCTGATTTTGGGAAAAACTCCCATTTCAAATCTAAATTATAATCATCAGATTCATATAAGTCAGGATTACCAATCTTTACTTGAAGTACTTCTTCGTATAAAAATAAAGCTCTTTCTTTAAACTGAGGCAAAGTATAAGTTTTACTAAATCCTAATCTGAGATTTTGTTTTTCGTTCAATTCATATTTCATCACTAAGCTAGGTAGAAATGCGGTTTTTTCTAATAAATCTTTCCCTCTGTCACCTAATTGAGTATCCCAATTTACTTCTTGACTGATTTGTTCTGTTCTTAATCCGAGTATTGTTGTAAGTTTTTTAAACTTATATTCCGTATTTACATATCCGGCATTGATTAACAATTCGCCTTCATAAGATTGTGGTCGAGTAGCGTTCGGGACCTGAATATTTCCCCTAAAAGTAGTAATTTCAAAAGCGCCGTTGGCAAAGTTCTGTGAGTTATAAAATAAATCCAAATTGTTCGGGTTCACAACAGTTGTTTCAAAACCTTGATTGGCTCTAAAGTTGAATTGATTTGCAATCAACGTTCTGTTTTTCATTCTGCCGTTGTAACCTAAAGTTATTTTGCCTAAGAAATCACCTTCTTTGTTTTTTTTGAATTTGTAATCAACACTTGCTTTTGCTGCAATTTCATCTTCGTTAATGTTTTGAAAATAACGATGGTTATCCGGTCTTGAAATGTTAGAAAGTACAAATCCATTAGCTTCTTCACGGAATATATTTTGAACCCTGTCCGGTTGATCACTCTCTACTTTGTTGTAAGAGACTCCCCAGTTAAACTCATATTTTTCTTTAAATTTGTGATCACCAATTAATTGATTAATCATCAACTGATTTCTCTCATAGAAAAACCTTCTCAAAAAACCATTTCCTTCATTAGCAATATCTACAATAAAACCTTCATATTCTTCTTTGGATTGATTTGATGTATTGATGAAAACTGTGTTAATTTTTACTTTGTTATTTGAATTAATTTTATAAACGGCATTACCCATTATAGTGGTATTGGTGTTAAAACTGTTTTGTCTAAACTCTGTGAAGTCCTTGTTTATAACACCAAGTCCATTAACACCTCCTTTGGCAGATCCATCAGTTATTGCATTAAATTCATTACTGTAATTAGCAGTCCCAAACAAACTAAGTTTTCCATCCTGACCCACATCAAAAGAAGTTCCGCCGGATAAACCTAAACTTCCTGCCCATGCATTTTTACTGTCCAATTGAAGTGTTTCAAAATTATAAGCGCCAAGAGGATTATTTGGCTGAGAAGTGGTACTAAAACCAGTCCAGTTTTGACCTTTTTGTAAAGTGAAATTATCTAAACCTAATGCATTAGTATTGCCTTTTGAACCAATGTCAACTTTTAAATAGCTCTTTCCTTTGAACTCTTTTGAAACTACATCAACATTTCCCCCGGCAAAATCTCCATATAATTTACTACCATACACTTTGTCAATACCAACCGATTCAACAATATCAGTAGAAAATATATCTAAATTAATGTTTTTCTTCTCAGGATTATTGGATGGAATAGGTAAGCCGTTCATTGTAGTTGAATTGTATCGGTCGCCCAAACCACGAACAAAAATATTTCCGGAACCTTCTTGTTTGGTGATTCCGGTAGTTTTAGTAACAGCTGTAGCCACATCACTAACACCTTTTCTGGATAATTCCTGCGCTCCTATACTTTGTTTGATTTCAACGGCATTTTTTTGTTCCAATAATAAAGCAGATTCTTTTTCACGACTGGCCACTTTCTGAATCACCACATCTTGCAACTGATAACTTCCTGAGCCTAAAGTTTTATTGATGGTTAAAGTTTCACCGGCTTTTACCACAATCTTTTCTTCTATGGTTTCGTAGCCTAAAAAGCTGAATTGTATGGTGTAAGTTCCGGCTTCAACACTCAAACTGTACTTTCCGGTTTCATCAGTGGTTACTCCTATGTTAGTACCTTTAATAATTACATTGGCAAACGGTAAAGGTTCATTATTTAAGTCTTTATCGGTCAAAGTTCCGCTGATAGTTCCTTTGTTTTGGGCAAAACTTATGAGGTTGATTAATAATAATGTAACGATTAATTTAAGTTTCATTTTAGTCGTGTTTAATTTTGGTGCAAAGAAACTATCGTATTGTAAAGACCGTGTTACTCCATTATTACCTTTTTGTTCCTTTAGTTTTACCAAATTGTTAACATATTAAATTACCGTTAACTCCAAAGTCGTGCTATATCATCATTTTGTATTATCTTTACCTTTACTACCGCAAAAACAATCGTGCGTTTGTTATGAAGAAAAAAGACATTAAGATTTTATTAGTCGACGATGAGCAAGACATCTTAGAAATTGTAGGGTACAATCTTGCCCAAGAAGGCTATCAAATTGTAACGGCTACCAACGGAAAAGAAGCCATCGTCAAAGCTAAAAAGGAATTGCCGCATTTGATTATTATGGATGTGATGATGCCTGAAATGGACGGTATGGAAGCCTGCGAAAACATCCGTAAGTTACCTGAACTAAGTAATGTCATTATCACTTTCCTAACTGCTCGAAGTGAAGATTACTCTCAAGTGGCCGGTTTTGATGCCGGAGCCGATGATTATATCACCAAACCCATCAAGCCAAAGTTGTTGGTAAGCAAAGTAAAAGCTTTGTTGCGTCGTTTGAAAAGTGAAGACCAAACTACAGAAACGCTTAATGTAGGCGGTATTGAAATCAACCGTGAAGAATATAAAATCATCAAAGAAGGCCGAGAAATTATATTGCCTCGAAAAGAATTTGAACTCTTTTATCTGTTAGCCTCAAAACCCGGTAAAGTATTCAAACGTGAAGAAATTCTGGATAAAGTTTGGGGTAACGAAGTCATAGTTGGCGGTAGAACTATAGATGTACACATTAGAAAACTTCGCGAAAAAATTGGTGAAGATTTATTCAAAACCATCAAAGGAGTGGGTTACAAACTTGAAGTCTAAATGAAAGTCAATTTCAAGAAAACATATACTTTTGCGTTAGTTTCTACCACGTATATTACCCTTTTCTCCACCGGTTTTCTTGGTATTTTACTTTGGTTTTTTCACGAATTCTCTTTGGCTATTCTTTTGGTTTTTGCCTTGTCAATGGCGACCTTTTCTTTCTTCGTTATACAGT
>NZ_JBILQL010000057.1:0-15068 GCF_044373165.1 Flavobacterium sp. | reverse complement strand
AGGTTAGTTAACTAACTGAACAATCAACGAAAAAATTTCAATTTTTTATGAAAAAATCATTAATTGCTTTAAGTTCATTGCTTATGCTTGGAGGAACAGCACATGCTCAAAAGGTAGCTTTTGAAGAATACGATTTGCCGAATGGCTTGCATGTCATTTTACACAACGATCCGTCAGCACCGGTAGTTATTACTTCGGTAATGTACCATGTAGGTTCTAAAGATGAAAACCCGGAAAGAACCGGATTTGCTCACTTCTTTGAACATTTATTATTTGAAGGAACCGAAAACATCAAAAGAGGTGAATGGTTTAAAATTGTAACTTCTAACGGAGGAACCAACAACGCTAACACTTCGGAAGACAGAACTTACTATTTTGAAGTATTCCCTTCCAACAACACCGAGTTAGGATTATGGATGGAATCGGAGCGGTTAATGCATCCTGTGATCAACCAAATTGGCGTTGACACTCAAAATGAAGTAGTTAAAGAAGAAAAAAGATTGCGTGTTGACAACCAACCATACGGTCAATTGATTGCCGAGGTAAAGAAAAACATGTTTAAAAATCACCCATACCGTTGGGCACCAATTGGTTCAATGGCGCATTTAGACGCAGCCACTTTGGAAGAATTCCAAGCGTTCAATAAAAAATTCTACACTCCTAACAATGCTGTTTTAGTGGTAGCCGGTCAAATTAATATCGCGCAAACCAAAGCATGGATTGAAAAATATTTCGGCCCAATTCCAAGAGGTGTTGAAATCAAAAAAGAAACTTTTGTTGAAGCGCCAATTACCGAGCCTATCAAAGCCCGTTACGAAGATCCGAACATCCAAAAGGAAATGGTGGTAGCGGCTTACAGAACACCGTCAATGAAAACCCGTGACGCCAGAGTATTAGACATGATTTCTACTTATTTAAGCAACGGTAAGAGTTCTAAGTTGTATAAAAAAATCGTTGATGACAAAAAAATGGCCTTACAAGTAGGTGCTTTCAATTATACACAGGAAGATTACGGTCAGTACATTTTATACGGCATGCCGCAAGGTGAAAACACTTCGGCCGACTTGATCAGAGAAATCGATGAAGAAATTGTAAAATTGCAGAACGAATTGATCTCTGAAAAAGATTACCAAAAACTACAAAACATCTACGAAAGCAACTATGTTGACAGCAATGCCAGCGTAGAAGGTGTAGCCGAAAACCTAGCTACTTTCTATCTTTTATACGGTGATGTAAACTTAATCAACACCGAAATTGAAATCTTCCGTTCTATCACTCGCGAAGAAATCAAAGATATCGCTAAAAAATATTTGAACCCAAATCAACGTTTGATTTTGGATTATGTACCGGCCAAAGACAAAGCGCAAAACTAAGACTCAAAGTATCATGAAAAAAACAATTATAGTATTATCAAGCTTGTTTTTAACCTTAACTATGCAAGCACAAGACAGAACCCAACCTAAACCGGGTCCGGCACCAACCATCAACATCAAAAAACCGGAAACTTTTTCTTTACCGAACGGATTGAAAGTTTTGGTCGTTGAAAACAACAAGTTACCAAGAGTATCTTTTAATTTAACTATCGACAATACTCCTTATGCAGAAGGCAACAAAAAAGGAGTTGACGATTTAACCAGCAGTTTAATCGGAAACGGTTCGACCAAAACTTCAAAAGATGCCTTCAATGAAGAAATCGATTTCTTGGGAGCTAACATTAACTTCTTCTCTTCAGGAGCTTCTGCCAGCGGATTGTCTAAACATTCTAAAAGAATTTTAGAATTAATGGCGGAAGGTGCTTTAATGCCTAACTTCACCCAAGAAGAATTCGATAAAGAAAAAGAGAAGTTAATCGAAGGATTAAAAACCCAAGAAAAAAGTGTTACCGCAGTAGCCGGAAGAGTAGAAAGAGTTTTGGCATATGGCAAAAACCATCCAGGAGGTGAATACTTGTCTGAAGAAACCATCAACAATGTTTCCTTAGCCGATGTAAAAACCAATTACAGCACTTACTTCGTTCCGGAAAGAGCTTACTTAGTAGTTGTGGGTGATGTTAAAACCAAAGACGTTAAGAAGTTAGTAGAGAAATTATTCGGTTCATGGGTAAAAGCCACTGCGCCAAGATTAACTTATTCTAATCCAACCAATGTGCAATATTCACAAATCAACTTTGTGGACATGCCTAATGCCGTGCAGTCTGAAATCACCCTTTTCAATACAGTAAATTTGAAAATGGGCGACGCCGATTTCTTCCCGGTAATTTTAGCGAATCAAGTGTTTGGTGGCGACTTTAACAGTTACTTAAACATGAACTTGAGAGAAAAACACGGTTGGACTTACGGAGCACGCTCTAGTGTTGGTTTCGACAAAAACATGTACAGCCAATTCAGAGCCAATACGCAAGTAAGAAATGCAGTAACCGATAGTGCCATCACTCAGGCTTTATATGAATTAAACCGTATCAGAACTGAAAAAGTTACTGAAGAGGCATTGAACAACGTAAAAGCCGGCTATATCGGTCGTTTTGTAATGCAAGTAGAAAAACCGTCTACTGTTGCCCGTTATGCTTTAAACATCGAAACAGAAGGTCTTCCGGCTGATTTCTATGAAAACTACATCAAAAACATCAACGCCGTAACACCGGAAGATGTAATGAGAGTAGTAAACAAGTATTTCTTAGCCGATAACTTAAGAATTTTAGTAGTTGGAAAAGGATCAGAAGTATTGCCTGCCTTGGAAAGTTTAAAAATCCCAATGTCCTATTTTGATAAATTTGGTAATCCAACCGAAAAACCGGTTACTAAAAAAGCCATTCCTGCCGGCGTGACTTTGAAAACAGTAATCGACAACTATGTAACTGCTATTGGTGGAGACAAAGCGATTAAAACTGTAAAATCGATGGCAATGGTGGGTGAAACCAAAATTCCTCAGGCGCCAATGCCAATTGCTTACAACTCAAAAATCGACAACAAAGGCCGCATGATGGTAGAGCTTTCTATGGCCGGAATGGGTTCTTTGATGAAACAAGTCATTAATGGCAACTCAGGATATATGATGCAACAAGGTCAGAAAAAAACATTTGAAGGCGAAGAATTGGCCAAAATGAAAGAAAGCGCTGTGTTATTTGGAGAAACTACTTTAGCCTCTAAAGCGGGAGTAACTTTATCCGGTATCGAACCCATGAACGGAAGCGATGCTTACACTGTGGTTGATGGCGACACTACTTACTACTTCGATGTAAAAACAGGTTTAAAAACAGCCGAAGCTACAACTGAAGAGCAAGGCGGTCAAAAAGCAACTCGTGTGACTTCTTACAACGATTACAGAGACGTAAAAGGAGTTAAAGTGCCTTTCAACACGATCTTAAATGTTGGTTTCGAATTAGACATTAAAATGACTGATGTAAAAATCAATGAAGGCGTTTCAGAGGCTGATTTTCAATAATTGAAATTCTTTATAAATACAAAAGACCGTTAGCAATAGCGGTCTTTTTTGTTTGTATAAATTCCAAAACACAAAAAGCAAAAAACAAATAAAATCCAAACTCAAAATTTACAAATATCAAACTTCTGCTTTCAGAATTCTGCCTTCTATATTCTACTTTTTACTCGACAAATAAACACCAACTAACACTACAAATGCTCCAATAAACTGCACAGGTGTCAGCATTTCGTTGTCCAACAATCCCCAAAAGAAAGCTACCACCGGAATCAAATAAGTTACTGAAGTTGCAAAAACAGGAGAGGAAATTTGAATCAATTTATAAAAAAGCACGTTGGCAATTCCGGTTCCGATAACTCCCAAAATGGCAATGAAAATCATGGCTTCTTTGACTTCAACCAAGTGAATTTTCGACAAAATATCGGTAAACAATAAAATCCCGAGCGCCGGAAACAACATCACCAAAAAGTTACCCGTAGTGATGGTCAGCGGTTTCAAATCCGACAAATATCTTTTGATTAAATTGACATTCGTAGCATAGCACATCGAGGCGATTAAAACCAAAATGGTATACCAATAATTTTGATTCGGATGGTGTGCAGCGCCATTTAAAATAAGTAACATAGTCCCTGCAAAACCAATGATTACTCCTATAACTTGAGTGCGTTTAAAATCGAGGCCAAAAACCAAAGCGCCTAAAATTAATGTATTTAGTGGTGTAAGTGAATTGAGTATAGAACTGACCGAACTGCTGATTTGGGTTTGGGCTATGGCAAAAAGATAAGCCGGTATAAAGGTCCCGAAAAGCGAAGTTAAGGCAATAAACTTCCACTTGTGCAACGGAATTTCGGTAAGATTTTTTAATCCGATGACCAACAAAAAAAGCGCACAAAAAACGATGCGCAAAGAACCCAACTGGAACGGACTCAAACTGACCAATCCCTTTTTAATCAATATAAACGAACTCCCCCAAATTAAGGCGAGAACGATTAAAATAAGCCATTTTGTTTGTGTTGCTTTCATACCTGGTTTTGTGAGTCCAAATTTTGTAATTATTTTAAGAATTATAACTTTTATTTTTATTTATTTTTGTTCCTCAAATAAGCCATTACATTTAAATTACAAATACCATGAATTTCACCAAATCTTTAGTAACCTTAGGTATTGCTTCTTCTTTGCTTTTCAGTTGCAAAGATACCGCTAGCAAACCTGCTGCAAACAATGAAACCGAAGTGACTGCCACTACTGAAAAAACCCCTGCTGTAGCAGCTAAACCTGAAACTGCCAGTTTTAAAATAGACGGAATGACCTGCGCTATGGGTTGTGCTAAAACCATCGAAAAAGAATTAGCCGATATGGAAGGTGTTCAAAAAGCCACGGTAGATTTCGACAAAAAAGAAGCAACCGTTGAATTTGATGCTGCAGTATTAACTCCTGAAAAGTTATATGCTACTGTTGAAGCCGCAGCTGATGGCGCCACTTACAAAGTAGTACACAAAAAATAAATCAAATTTCAGTTAATGTTAAAGGAACTCACTTGGGTTCCTTTTTTTATTTAGCTTCGCTCTGTTCGACCTAACGGTCTCGGTCCCATTGGATCGATTCTATCAAATGCTGCATGTCGTTCTTAATATAATCAGCAGCCGGCATAATCGAATCAAAGTTAGGCTTGGCATAAAAATACACCGAACCTGTTACAAAGTGTTTTATACTATCAGTAGCATAAAACTGCGCATTAGTAGCGGCATTGCCACTTACACTATAAAACATGCCATATACTTTTTTTTCCTTGTTGATGTAGGGTTGTTCTAAAATATCATCCGCTTTGATCACGTGTTCGTAAGTTAACTTTTGTGCATCGCGCAATAGTTTATCTATGTCGTTGTTCACCGTTTTGTAAGTCAAATAAATGGTGGCTTTCATTTTCGGATAATTGATGGTAAACTCACAATTTTGATTGGCTTTAATAGTCGTTTTTTCATTCATTTCAAACGTAAACGGACACTGATTACTGAAGGTTACATATTGCGATACTTCATAGTCCAAACGCAATTGTCCTGCAGGTTTAGGCAATACTTCATTTTTACATCCGGTAAACGCTAACAGTAACAATACTGTCAAAAAACCTATTACTTTATTGATCATTTTACTTTATTCCAAAGTTACTTTTAATTGTTTGATTCTCTTTTTATCGACTACTTCTATCGTAAAAATCACGGTAGAAAAATTGATTTTTTGCCCTTTTTTGGGGAAATTACCTAATATTTCCAATATAAATCCGGCCAAGGTTTCGGCTTCTCCTTTTTGGGCTTCAAAAGCATCGTCATCAACAGTCACAATGCGATAAAAATCCTTGAGGTTGATTTTCCCTTCGAAGAGAAAATTCTTGTCGTCTATTTGCGAATAACTGATGTTTTCATCGTCAAACTCATCCGAAATGTCGCCCACTATTTCCTCTATGACATCTTCCAATGAAACCAAACCCGAAGTCCCGCCATATTCATCAACTACAATGGCTAAGTGGCTTTTCATGCTTTGAAAATCCTTGAGCAAATCGTCCAATTTTTTATTTTCAGGCACAAAAAATGGTTCTCGCATCAATGAATTCCAATCGAATTCCTTTTTATGAATGTGCGGAATTAAGTCTTTTACAAACAAAACCCCTTCAATGTGATCAATATTTTCACGATACACCGGAATTCTCGAATAGCCTTTTTCAACTATCTTGGGATAAATCTCAACAAAAGTTTCCTCAATTTCCAAAGCAAAGATATCAATTCTCGGACTCATCACTTGCTTGGTATCAGTATTCCCAAAAGAAACAATGCCTTCCAAAATTTTTTGTTCCTCTGTAGTCGTATCCTCTGAAGAAGTCATTTCTAAAGCTTGTGAAAGTTGGTCAACAGATATGTTCGACCTTTGCCTTCCTAATTTTTTATGCAAATAAACTGTTACGGCTCGCATAGGCATACTAAAAGGTGACAACAATTGGTCTAAGAGCCAAATCGGACGGGCAATTCCGAAAGAAAACTTGACATTATTCCTGCTTGCATAAACCTTAGGCAGTACTTCTCCGAAAAGTAAAATGAGAAAAGTAACCAAAATCACTTCCACCACAAATTTAACCAGAGGTGAAACAATACCTGCAAAAAGAGAATTGGCAACAAATGAAAACAAGATTACAATCCCAATATTGACAAAATTATTAGCCAATAATAAAGTAGCTAAAAGCTTTTTCGGTTTTTGTAGCAACCTGGAAACTAACTGAGCTTTCTCGGGATTTTGTAGTGACATTTTAGTCAAATCATTTTGAGAAAGAGAAAACAATGCCACTTCGGCAGCCGAAATCATGGCTGAACAAAATAACAGCAAAACAATAACTATACTTCCAAAAAGCAAGTTGGTATCAATAGTGTCGAGAAAAGTTAAACTGGGCTCGGGGTCCAAAGGCATCAAAGTTAGTTAAACAATGTCAAAACGGCAAATCGTTTTCCGGATTGGCGGTGTTAGGCGATTCAAAGTTAGCAGGTTTAGGCTCCAGATTTTGAGGAGTTCTAACACCTTCTACTTCTTTTTTGGTGGTTAAGAAAGTAAATTCTGTGACCTGAATTTCAGTAGTATATTTGGTTGTACCGTCTTCAGCTTGCCATTGGCGCGATTTGATTCGGCCTTCGATATAAATTTTATCACCCTTAGATAAATATTTTTCACAAATTTCTGCTGCTTTATTTCTCACTACTAGATTATGCCACTCGGTAGAGGTGATTTTTTCGTTGGTTTGTTTATTAATGTAAACTTCATTAGTAGCCAACGGGAATCGTCCAATGCAATTTCCGCCTTCGAAATAGTGCATTTTTACTTCGTCACCCAAATGACCTATAAGCATTACTTTATTTAATGTCCCATTCATTACTTCAGCAATTTGTTTAATTCACAGCGATATAACCTATTAAGGCCTTGTGTCCTTCAAATTTACATCTTTTTTTGAAATCTAAAACCTTTCTGCTTCAATAAAATTGTGAATTACTATCGGAAATGGCAATTTTTTGACTGATTCCCAGTCGGTTCCACCTGAGAGTAGTCCTTCAAGCTTTACTTCCCAGAAGTGAATATTCAAATGCTGATGGGTTAATTTATGAACTATCAAATCCGAATTAAATCTGGAAATACTCAGCATTTTATTGTCCGCTAAAGGTTGTTTTTGCAGTAATTCTTCAAGTTGAAAATTTGTTATTTCATGGTCTGTTTCAATTAATGGAAATTCATACAGGTTGTGCCAAATTCCTTTTTGAGTTCGCTTTTCAATTATTGTATTGTTCGCCTCATCCCTAAAAACCAAATAACTAAAAAAACGGGTTTTGACTTTTATTTTTTTAGATTTAACAGGCAATTCGGCTACTTTCTTTTGCTGCAAAGCCAAACAACTGTCATTAAAAATACAATTAGCACAATCTGGATTTTTGGGCACACATTGCAATGCTCCGAATTCCATTATGGCTTGATTGAACAAATTGGCTTGACCATTAGGTAACAATTCGGACGCCAATTGGGTAAACTCTTTTTTCGCTCCTGATGAAGCGATATCGGTTTCTACGTCAAAATAACGCGACAACACTCGGTAAACATTGCCGTCAACCACTGAAACATTTTCATTATAGGAAAACGAAGCAATCGCCGCAGCCGTGTATTCGCCTATACCTTTCAGTTTTAGCAGTTCGGTATAAGTTTTTGGAAATTCACCATCCAATTCAAACGCTATCTGTTGCGCCGTTTTGTGTAAATTTCTGGCTCTCGAATAATAGCCCAAACCTTGCCACAATTTCAACACTTCCTCTTCACTGGCTTCGGCCAAATCAAAAACAGTTGGAAAAGCATCCGTAAATCGCAAATAATAAGGTAAACCTTGTGCCACTCTCGTTTGTTGCAACATAATTTCAGACAGCCAAATGTGGTAAGGATCAATGGTGTTTCTCCAAGGCAAATCGCGTTTGTTTTGTAAATACCATTGGATTAGAGATTTAGAGAAATTCATAGCGGAATTTAGGTTTACAAAAATAAATCTTTATGTGATTAAATTTTAATAGATTATGCTTGAAATATTCTTTTTTTAATTCATATATTTGCAACCTCAAAAAATTACACATAATATTAAATACGAAAGAAAATGACGAAAGCAGATATCGTAGCGAAGATTTCAGAAAAATTAGGCCTTGAAAAAGGAGATGTTCAAGCCACTGTTGAAGCGTTTATGGAAGAGGTAAAAACTTCATTAGAAACCGGAGACAACGTTTATTTAAGAGGTTTTGGTAGCTTCATCATCAAAACAAGAGCTGAAAAAACAGGAAGAAACATTTCTAAAAATACTACTATCAAAATTCCTGCTCACAATATTCCGGCATTTAAACCTGCTAAAGTATTCGTAGAATCAGTAAAAACCAATACTGAAGTAGCAGTATAAAAACTTATTTATTAATCACAAAAACACAAGCTTATGCCAAGTGGTAAAAAAAGAAAAAGACATAAGGTAGCGACGCACAAACGTAAAAAAAGAGCGAGAGCTAACCGACACAAAAAGAAAAAGTAGTTCTAAACTACTTTTCTTTTTTTAAAAAACGTTCATTGAAATCGAGAAAAGAAAAAAGAGAAAAGAACCAAGACCTAATTGTCTTTCTTCTTGCTTCTGTTTTCTTAAATCTCACCGGGTAACAACATTACCTGTTTAAAATGTTTAATCCATCCTTACTTTAGCCGTCAGCAATTAGCCGTCAGCAATTAGCCTCTTTTGGCTAAAAGCTAAATGCTAAATGCTAAAAGCTTTGTCGGGATAAAAATTTACAACATGAATAAAGAACTAATCATCCGTAGTGGTGAGAATGCTGTAGATTTTGCCTTATTAAAAGATGGAAAACTAATTGAATTACACAAACAGGAAGACACCAGCAACTTTCAGGTTGGGGATATTTTTATCGCCAAAATCAGAAAACCTGTTGCCGGTCTAAATGCGGCATTTGTAAACGTAGGCTTTGAAAAAGATGCCTTTTTACACTACCACGATTTAGGGCCGAACTTGGCTTCCTATTTGAAATTCATAAAACTTGTAAGCGCAGGTAAACTAAAAGATTTCTCCCTAAAAAACTTTCAGTTTGAAAAAGAGATTGATAAAAACGGCGCCATCTCAGATATACTGAGTGCCAATCAATCGGTATTAGTTCAAGTAGTCAAAGAACCTATCTCTACCAAAGGACCAAGAATCAGCACTGAGCTGTCTTTCGCCGGTCGTTTTGTAGTATTGGTGCCTTTCTCCGACAGGGTTTCTATTTCACAAAAAATAGAATCCAAAGAGGAAAAAGACCGACTCAAAAAACTGGTACAATCTATCAAACAAAAAGGTTTCGGGGTTATTGTGAGAACAGTAGCCGAAGGCAAAAGCATAGCCGAATTAGAAAAAGATTTGCAGAACTTAATGAATCGATGGACTGCAATGTGTAAAAAATTACCAACTGCTCATCATCCCTCCAAAATATTAGGAGAATTGAACAAAGCTTCTTCCATTTTGCGAGACGTATTCAATGATACTTTCACCAGTATCCAAGTGGACGATGCAGAGTTGTACCAAGAAACAAAGGACTATTTAGCCGAAATAGCGCCCGAGAAACAAAAAATCGTTAAGCTTTACCAGTCGAAAGACACGCCGTTGTTTGAAAAATACCATATCGAGCGACAAATCAAAACTTCCTTCGGACGCACCGTATCCATGAGTAAAGGAGCTTATTTAATTATAGAACACACAGAAGCTTTACACGTAATCGACGTGAACAGCGGCAACCGTTCTAACAAAGCCACCAACCAAGAAGATACCGCACTCGAAGTCAATATGATAGCCGCCGCCGAAATCGCACGACAATTGCGTCTACGCGATATGGGTGGTATTATTGTAGTTGATTTTATCGACATGCAAAATCCAGACAACCGCCAAGTATTGTTCAACTTCCTCCGGGAAGAAATGAGCGACGACAAAGCCAAACACAAAATCTTACCGCCGAGTAAATTCGGATTAGTCCAAATCACTCGCCAACGCGTAAGACCTGAGGTCAACATCGAGACTCGAGAAGAAAATCCGAACAATTTGAGCGGCGATGTAGATGCGCCTATCCAAATTATCGACAAGATTAATTTCTCCCTCGAAAAGATCATCAAAGACCACAGCGGCGTGAAACTAAACGTTCATCCCTTTGTGGCAGCATACCTTAAAAAAGGTTTTCCATCATTGCGTTCAAAATGGTTTTTTGAACACAAAAAATGGGTGAAAATCATACCTCGTGACGCTTACACGTATTTAGAGTATCATTTCTTTGACAAAGAAGGAAATGAGATTAAAGAATAAAAGAAGAAACCATCCTGTTTTCATAACACGGATGGTTTTTTTATGCTAAAAAACAAGCTAAAGCTTGTATACCTGACTGCCACCGGCAGTCCTCCT
This sequence comes from Flavobacterium sp., assembly GCF_044373165.1. Lineage (GTDB taxonomy): Bacteria > Bacteroidota > Bacteroidia > Flavobacteriales > Flavobacteriaceae > Flavobacterium. The sequence continues at coordinate 4,150 of NZ_JBILQL010000057.1, read as the reverse complement.
TTTAATTTCAAACGTGACGCTTACACGTATTTAGAGTATCATTTCTTTGACAAAGAAGGAAATGAGATTAAAGAATAAAAAAAGAAACCATCCTGTTTTCATAACACGGATGGTTTTTTTATGCTAAAAAACAAGCTAAAGCTTGTATACCTGACTGCCACCGGCAGTCCTCCTTTTAATTTCAAACGTGACGCTTACACGTATTTAGAGTATCATTTCTTTGACAAAGAAGGAAATGAGATCATGGAATAAAAAAAGAAACCGCCTTTCATTACGATTGGCGGTTTTTTTGTTTCTGTTAGGAGCTGTTTCCGGCTATACGTTACAATCTTTTTTGTCGGCAATTCGGTAGTTTACATCCAAAATAGAGCAAACAAAAAAGGATTTCCACTCCTATCCGGGCTAGGGCTAATCCCGGTAACAACTATACCTATATCCAAAGCAATCCCGTTAGGGATGATATCCTCAAATTAGCTCTTTAAAAATAAAACGCTCATCATACACAACCTCAAACAATTCTAAAAACTCTAAATATTCTTGCCTGAAACTCTTTGTGGCATGATGCTGTTCTTGATTCTTAATATAATTAATCACACTATTTACCTGAGATTTAGAATAGGAAAAAGCACCATATCCTTCTTGCCATTCGAATTTTACTTTCAGAAACTTCTTTTCATTAATCCATTTTGAGGAACTGCCTTTGATGTCTTGCATTAAATCTGAAATGGATTGTGTTGGCCGCATACCCACTAAAATATGTACATGATCCGGCATTCCGTTTATCGCCAACAATTTGTGATGATGGTTTTTAATTATTCCTGTTATATATTGATATAATTCGTCTTTAAAGGATAAATGGATTAAACCTTCGCGGTATTTTACTGTAAAAACAAATTGGATGTGAATTTGGGTGTACGTATTGGCCATTTAATATCATCCCTAACGGGATTTTGATTAATGTAAATTAATGTTCTACCAACATTAAATCCCTAGCGGGATTGCTTGGATTTTGGTTTACCAATATGGAATCCCTGACGGGATTTTTAGTTAATGCTAAAATAGAAATATAAAATTCTTGGCTGTTACAGTTTTTGTGCACTTTTTAAGTGAGAAAAGCTACTGATTATCAATCGCTAATTATCTCCACTCTTCTCTTAATCTCATTCCCAAACTCATCCGCTACAGTAATGTAATGCACACCGGTTTCCGCTGCAATCGGCATTTCATGAAAAGTTTGCGTCGTGCCTTTGTAGTCGTTATCCACATACCAAAACAACTTTGCTTCACGATTAGAATGTGCCACTTTTACAATCACAGGCTGTACCTTACTATTGAAATCTTTGGCCAAATAAATTTTACTGTTCGTTTTGGGGTAAATAAAATCCATGGCGGCCTTTTGGTCTTGTTGGCAATCGCTTCTGTAAGGCGGCAAAGACTGGTAATCAATGTGCAAACTCTTGTAATACCATTCCATCACCGGCGGCAGCACAAACCATTTCTTGGACACCATTTTATCAACGTCTTCACAACTGCTGTTCACCCTGAATTGTTCCGTGGCATCCAAATGCACCAATTTATGATAAGGACAAACCGAAGTTTTCTTGCCGTTGCGCGTGATGAGTTGCTTGGTTTTCGGACAATCGTCTTGCGCCAAATGACCGCTTAAGGTACAAACCTCAGCGTATTCCAAATCGTTCAAAGGCGGTTGGAACCATTTTTTTCTAGGCAACAAATTAAACACATCAAACAAAATAGGCGCAGCGCTGTCTACTCCGGTCAATTCCGGTCGGCCTTCGCCATTGGCATTCCCTACCCAAACGCCAACCACATAACGCGAATTGGTTCCAATCGCCCAAGCATCGCGATTCCCGAAACTGGTTCCGGTTTTCCATGCTAATTCTAAGGACGAATCGTAAAACTTCCAAGCTTCGTCGCCTTCAGGTCTGTTAACTTCCTTCATAGCATTATAAGTCAGGTAAATCGAGCCGGCACCGAAAATGTTTTGCTGAAAACTGTCGTCCCCATAATCTTGTTCGAAACCGTTGACATAATTCAACTCGGCAAATTCCTTAGCGCGGTATTTTCCGTTCGACTGATTGAAATAATTAATCGTAGCCGACATATTGGCATACGCCCGACACAAATCCCATAAATTGCTTTCGGCGCCGCCTAAAATAAGCGACAAACCATAATGATCAGGATGTTGATTGATGTTTTTGAGTTTTAATTTTTGTGTCAATTCATAAAATTTGTTCACGCCGTGTTCCTGCAACATCAATACCGACGGGATATTCAGCGACCTCGACAATGCCCGCTGTGCCGGAACCGCTCCGTCAAAGGTCAGGTTAAAATTCTGTGGCGAATACCCTGAAATTTGTGTCGGAATATCGGCGACCAAAGTGTTAGGCAACAATTCACCTTCGTCTAACATTGAAGCAAATAACAATGGTTTCAAGACACTACCTGTACTTCGAGGCGCGCCAATGATATCCACATCTTTGTCGTGGTCTTGGTCGGTTGGCGAATTACCGACATAACTAATGACATTACGGTTTTGGATGTCGATGACCATAATCGCCAAATTATGCACTTCGTTTTGTTTATACTGATTGTAATACTGAAGCGCGATTTGGTTCACGCGGTTTTGCAACGAAATATCCACTGTTGTTTTGATGCGTTTGCCTTCATCGGTTTTCGCAATTCTTTCTAACAAATGCGGCGCAATCTGAGGAAGATTATACGGTTTTTGGGGTAACGGTTCTTTGACAGCTAATTCGTAAGTAAGCTTATCAATGACTTTTTCGTTGTAGAGTTTGAGCAACAAAGTATTGCGTTTCCTCATCAACTTGATTTGGTTTTTTCCGGGATAAATTAAACTCGGCGCATTGGGTAACACTGCTAAAGTCGCACTTTCAGCCCACGACAATTGGTAAGATTGCACACCGAAATACCGCCAAGACGCCATTTCCAAACCCACAACATTACCGCCAAAAGGGGCATGCGCGGCATACAATTCGAGGATTTTTTCTTTGGAATGACGGAACTCTAATCTAGTTGCCAAAACCATTTCTATGCCTTTTTCAAAATAGGTTCGCTTTTTGTTTTTGCGTGATAAACGAATGACTTGTTGGGTCAAAGTACTGCCGCCACGAACAACTTTCCCGGCGGTTCTATTCTGCTGAACCGCTTTAACCATCGCCACCGGATTAAATCCGGGATGATGGTAAAAATGCTCGTCTTCGAAATAAACTATGCATTTTTTAAATTTATCGGGAACGCTGTCTTGAGCCGGAAAACGCCATTGTCCGTCGCGGGCAATTTTGGCAGCCAATAACTCGCCTTCGCTGCTTTCAATAACAGTCGCATAAGGCGAATCAAATAAAACCCGCGGCAATGAAAAGTAATAGACCAGCAACAGTATAAAAAATACCGTTGATTTCTTAGGGTTGCGTTTGATATAAGCAATAAAACGTTGCAGGAACGCTCTTAGTTTGGCTTTCACGTTTACAAAAATTCAAATGGTTTGTTCAATAGCCCCGATTGCAGTGGAAATCTTTTTGTTTTTAAAATAAGTTCTTGGACTGCACTAGATGACAAAACAAAAAATTGGAACGAAGAGCGGGAACACGGTTAACCGATAATTCCCGAACCATTCGCTCCTAAAATTATTTCACCACTTCCACCCATTGTCCTTTAGTACGCGCTAAAAACTCGTTGTCGTACATGGCTTCACACTGTAATCCAGGTAAATAATATTTGCCCAAATAAGAAGCGTTCAACAAGATTTTAAACTGACGCGTTTCAGCCGCTTTCAAACTGAAATAGTAGTTAGCGCGATCGTCGCGGATGTCTATGTAATCGGCTACATTATCGGTAGCGCTGCCAAAATCGGTGTAACGGGTATTGACTATTTCAAAACCGGACGGTACTATTTGCGATAAGGCGATGTTTTCCACTCTTTCGTTCTTGCGGTTGGTTAGCGTAACTTCGGCATAGAACTCGGTTCCTTGCGCGATTTTCGAAACCGAAATCACTTTGCCTTTACGGTCTTTGAAGACCAATCCGGCCGACACATTTTGCTGCATTGGTTTTTCGCTGCCTACCGGAAGAATACCGCTGTTCAAAACACGAACAAACAAAGTATTCTTCT
>NZ_JBILQL010000123.1:0-3744 GCF_044373165.1 Flavobacterium sp. | reverse complement strand
GTTCATAGGCTTAAAATATCGCATTTGACTTGTCAAAAACACCGCCAAGATAAAAATAGTGCTAATTTGTCATACAATTTGAAAATTTGAAGATGAGATAATTTGAAAATTAGTAAAACAACAACCTAATATAATTAAATTTGTACCATTCCGACTTGAAAATACATCCCATTTTCAAATCTTCAAATTGACACATTTTCAAATTAAAAATGGAAGCACCTTTGGCAGAACGCATCCGACCGCAGCGTTTGGAAGACTATATTAGTCAGTTACACTTGGTAGGCGAACAAGGTTCGTTAACCCAGCAAATCGCTCGTGGTGTCATTCCGTCGATGATTTTTTGGGGTTCGCCGGGCACAGGCAAAACCACTTTGGCTCAAATTATTGCCAAACAAAGCAACCGTCCGTTTTATGAACTAAGTGCCATTAACAGCGGCGTGAAAGACATACGCGATGTGATTGAAAAAGCCAAACAAAGCGGCGGTTTGTTCACGGTCAAAAACCCGATATTGTTTATCGACGAGATCCATCGATTCAGCAAGTCGCAACAAGATTCCTTGTTAGCAGCAGTAGAAAAAGGTTGGGTCACACTGATTGGCGCCACCACCGAAAATCCGAGTTTTGAAGTGATTCCGGCTTTATTGTCACGTTGTCAGGTGTACATTCTGAATCCGTTTTCCAAGGAAGATTTATTGGCTTTGTTGCACCGCGCGATGAAGGAAGACAAAATAATCTCCGCTAAAAAAATCAAATTAAAAGAAACTGAGGCTTTACTGCGACTTTCGGGTGGAGACGGACGCAAACTATTGAATATTTTTGAACTCGTTGTCAACGCCAGCCCTGAAGGTCAAATTACGATTACCAACGACAAAGTATTGGAGTTGGTACAACAAAACACCGTATTGTACGACAAAACCGGAGAACAACATTACGATATAGTCTCCGCTTTTATCAAATCGATTCGCGGTAGTGATCCGAATGGTGCCGTATATTGGTTAGCCCGAATGATTGAAGGTGGCGAAGATGTAAAATTCATCGCCAGACGCATGTTGATTCTTTCCAGTGAAGATATTGGTAATGCAAATCCAACGGCTTTTATCATGGCCAATAATACCTTCCAAGCCGTTTCAACCATTGGTTATCCGGAAAGCAGAATTTTGTTAAGTCAATGTGCGATTTATTTGGCGACATCCCCTAAAAGCAATGCCAGTTATATGGCGATTGGCGAAGCCCAAGCTTTGGTAAAACAAACCGGCGATTTATCGGTACCGATTCATTTGCGCAATGCACCGACCAAATTGATGAAAGAATTAGGATACGGCGAAGAATACCAATACTCACACAATTACGCCAATAATTTTTCAGAACAAGAATATTTACCCGATGAAATTAAAGCCACTGCTTTTTACCAACCCGGGAACAATGCCCGTGAAAATGAAATGCGGACTTTTTTAAAAAACCGCTGGAAGGACAAATACGGGTATTGATTTTAGTGCGCAGTGATCAATTGGCAGTATGGAATTACCCTATAACTAAAGCAGCAGAAATTCATACTAGAATCGCATTAGAATTTCAAATTAATCGGTTCTGAAACCAAATTACCGTTGTTGTAGTATTCAAAAACCCATTGTCCTTCTTTGAGCAAAACGGTACCGTTTACCCCATTTTTATCGGCCATAAAAACATTCTTTTGCGAAGTGTTGTACAAACGCATGATTACTTTCGGCTCATTGTCAACAACCTGATAACCATTCGCTGTTGGTTGAGCAAAAAAGAAAACAGTATTGTACTTAGATGCTATTTTGTTGTCTATTACTCTCACTACGGGTTTCTCATTGGTATTAGTGGTGGAAATCGATTCTATTTTGGATTCGGAAACCCCAACTACCGGTTTTTCTGTTGTTGGTTGAAATGGTAATGATTTACCCTCATACTTGTAAGCCAAAGTTTCAAAAGATTTGGCTGCGGCTCTCAGTGCTTCACTGTACGCTATAGCGTATTGCTTCTCGCGACTGGTTCCAAGGTCGGTTTGGTAAACGATATTGCCTTTGCAATCCTTTAAAGCCACTTTGACTTTGGTAACCATGATATTGCTTTCATTGATTAAATCTGCTGTTAAAAAATCACAACGATTAAGAGTATCATCAGCAAAAGATTCATCACTGAAATAGGCTTTGAAACCATATTTTTGAAGCAATAGCTTTACAGACGTATTAAGACCGAACCTGTCTTCTGATTTAAAAGAATCAAACTTTTTAGGTACAATTACATATTGGTAATTATTAATTCCTTGGGAATAAGATACAAAAGACACAAACAATAACAAGAGTGCAAATTTTTTCATTACAATATTTCTTTTAATTCTTTTAGATGATTAATTCTTTTAAAGGTTGCTGCCGAATGCGTATTTTTTTCATCAAATAAAATGGCTTCCATTCCAAATTCAATAGCTCCGCGAACATCTGCATCAATACAATCGCCTATCATCAGAGCATTTTGCTTTTCAGCATTGGCTAAAGATAAGGCAAATTCAAAAATATTTCGATGTGGTTTTTTTACGCCTGCCATTTCCGAATTGGTCACGGTTTTAAAATAACCTTGCAAACCTGAATTGACAATTTTTTTATGTTGTACATCGGCAAAACCATTAGTAATGATGTGCAAATGATACTTAGGCAACAAATATTCCAGAACCTCAATTGCTCCTTCAAAAAGCTGATTGTTTTCGGGCAAAAAAGCAATATAATCATGGGCTATTTTATCGATAGCTTCATCGGATATAGTATAACTCAATGCGTCAAACGATTGTTTTAATCTTTGGTAGCGCAATTCTTCATGGGTTATTTTATCTACCTGATACAATTTCCAACAAGCCTGATTGATTGGCGCATAAATTTCCACAAACTGATGGGTATTGATGTTTGGGTGTTGCTCTTTGAAAATTTTATCAAAGGCTAAGACAGAATTAGCATCAAAATCCCAAAGGGTATGATCAAGGTCAAAAAAAATATCGGTGATGTGTTTCATGTTAAAAAATACCTTCATCCTGAAAGCTCAAATAGCCTTTTTCGGTAACAATAATATGATCGAGTACTTTGATATCGAGTTGCTCTCCCGCAAATTTAAGCTTTTTAGTGATTTCTTTATCAGCATCACTCGCCATAAGTTTGCCCGATGGATGATTATGACTTAAAATAATGGAAGTAGCATTGTGTTCTAAAGCCAATTTAAAAATAAGTCGAATATCTACCACGGTGCCCGTAATACCGCCCTTGGACAGTTGTCCTTTGTAAATTACCTTATTGGCATTGTTCAAATACAAAACCCAAAACTCTTCGTGCAACAATTCGCCTATAATAGGTTGCATTATGTCAAAAACAGCTTTAGAAGAGGTGATTTTAAAGAAGTCAGGCAACTCTTCCGTTCGGCGTCTTCGGCCTAACTCAAGTGCTGCTGCTATAGTAACTGCCTTAGCCTGGCCAATTCCTTTAAACTCCATAAGTTGATTAATTGAAAGTTTTCCCAAGGCATTTAAATTATTACCAACACGCTGAAGTATTCTTTTGCTGAGAGAGACAGCACTTTCATCCCTACTACCTGAACCAATAAGAATGGCAATTAATTCGGCATCACTTAAAACCGATTTTCCTTTCAGCATTAGCTTTTCACGAGGCTTATCGTCTTCTGACCAATGTTTTATAGAAAAGTTTTGTTCCATGGCTTATACTAAAAAGAAAGAATTAT
>NZ_JBILQL010000007.1:0-53859 GCF_044373165.1 Flavobacterium sp. | reverse complement strand
CACAATACATTATCTCTAAAGGCATCGATGCCAGTCGCATTTCAGCTAAAGGAATGGGTGAGTTAGAGCCAAAAGTAGATTGTGGCAAAGACTGTACAGAAGAGCAACACGCTCAAAACAGACGCTCTGAATTCTTGATTGTCAAGTAATCCCGAAATACTTATAAAAAAAGCCCAAGCATTACTGTTTGGGCTTTTTTATTTAAGTTTACCGGTTCTTTTTGAGAGATGTTATTTGAATGAAGTGGATATTCGTTTACTTTCCTTAGTGCATATCAAACTTTAGATTACTATTTTTTCGCTCTCTGGTTTTAGGTTTTTTATTTCAATGTTATGAAATGGGGTGTTTTATAATTTTTATTTTTTAAAACAGGCAAACGGTCACCAATTAATTTACTCTTTATCGGAAATAAAGTTTATTCATAGTTAAAGGTTAATCGTAAATAGATTTAATTTAAAGTAAGCAGTTGAATATTTGTTTAGCGTAAATTATACTTGAATCTACTTTATGGCATTCATAGTGTTTATCGACCATTCTATGTTATTTTTAAGGCAGATAGAGCCGGAAACCTAATCCCTTTAGCGTATTATCTTGGTGTGAGGATATAACTAATCCCAAAATCCCATTAGGGATGGTATAAAACCAATACTCAGTATAATGGCTCTCCAATCCTACTGATTTAGTCAAAGACAAAACCTTACTAGCCCTGATTGGAGCGAAAATACAAAAGGCTTCCTTTTCGGGAAGCCTTTTGTATTGCAGTGGAAAGCAGGAACACGGACAGCAAGAAACCCCAGACCTTTCGCTCCTAAACAATTAAAAAAAACCACTCCTTTCGAGAGTGGTCTTTTTCAATAATTTTGGGTTTTGATAGTTATTCTTTAATGAAACGTTTAGTGTTGGTAGCTGTTCCAGTGGAGATTTCAATTAAATAAGCACCGGCTTTTAAGGAGCCAACGTAAACGGCATTATTTTCAATTTTGCCTTTGGCTAATTCTTGTCCCATTAGGTTAAATACTCTGTAAGTAGCACCTTCTTCCAAATTAGCAATATTTAACAAATCGCCTTTAACCGGGTTCGGGTATAAAGTAAATGACAAGGCTGCTGCGGAACTATCTTCAGGTCTAGCCGTTGCAGTAATGTTTACTGTATAATCTTCCACTTCCCCATCTGCAAAAATTTCACAAGAGGTTGGCGATGCATTGTATTTCATAGAAACACGCATTCTGGTAGATCCGAGTAGTGCAGTTGTTGGTACCGTAAAACTTCTGGCGATAGGTGTTGCGGTGGTTCGGGTTACATTTACCACTTGTTCTCCTGAATCCAGGAAGTCACCATCTCTGTTATAATCAATCCAAACTCTGTAAGCTTCTCTGAAAATGGTTCCGGTCCAAGCTGGTGTAATCGTAATGGTATTACTTGTTCCGCGCACTAAATTAGTAGAAAGCGCCGTAAAGTTTCCGTAACCTCCGTTATTACCTGATAAGTTGTTTATACTGCCCAGTTGTACACGGTTAATGAATTCGTCCGCCGTATTGTTACCACGAGAAGTACAATATGTTACCGAATTGGCTAATGTAGTAACGTTAACAGTGTTACTGGCTACAGAAGCATTTCCGGCAGCATCTTTAGCAATCACATAGAAAGTATAAGCTGTCGAAGCGGTTAAGCCAGAGGCAGCATAAGTAGTGGCAGCAGTGGAAGCCAAGAATGATCCGTTGCGATAAACATCGTATGAAGTTACAGCTACGTTATCGGTAGCGCCTGTCCATGATAAGTTGGTAGAAGAGGATGTTGTTCCTGAGGCAGTTAATGTTGGAGCCGTTGGTGCCGTTGTATCCGAAGTAAGTGTAGTTACATTTACTGTATTACTCGCCGGAGACATATTACCGGCAGCATCTTTAGCAATTACATAAAAGCTGTAAGGAGTAGCACTTGTTAATCCGTTTGCTACAAAAGTAGTTGCTGTTGTTGTCGCTCTGATTACACCATCTTGGTATACATCATAACCCGTAACTCCGATATTGTCTGTAGCACCTGACCATGATAAGTTAGTTGAGTTTGCCGTTGTCCCTGAAGCGCTCAAAGTAGCAGCAGTAGGAGCTGTTGTGTCTGGTGCCGAATTGGTGATAGTAAAGTTAGCATTAGACACATCAAAGAAGATGTGATTGGTACCTTTTACCATAATTCTATTGGTTGTTCCGGCTAAATTTGGAATAGTTACAGTTTGAGTACCGTCATTTGGTGTTGCAGCCAACAATGTTATGGGATAAGTAAATCCGCCGTCAGTAGACAATAGGATGTCAACATTGGCACAGTTTACTCCGTTAGCGGTTGTGCCTGCTACGTTCCAAGTTACTGTTTGAGAACTGTTACCGGCATAAGTAACGGCTGTATTCGGAGCACTTACCGTAAATGGTCCGGCTGTTCCGTTAACCGTAACTATCATATCATCGCTATTGTTAGCAGAACCACCGGCTCTATTGTCTCTAACCGTCAATCGGAAGTTCATAGTTCTGGCTACTGAAGGCAAAGCCTCAACAGTAATTTCCGTACCGGCAGTAGTAGTTGCACCGGCTAAAACCGATTGAATTCTAGGGAAATAACGAACCGGTGAAGTTGAGGAATTGTAAGAACGGAAAGTTGGTCCGCTGGTTCTTGTGGCACTCGCTGCAGAACTGGCTCCGGTAGCAGTGCTGGCCGCATTGTCAAATTGTTCCCAATTATATGTCAATACATCACCATTGGCATCAGTACCGGAACCGGTTAACATGAATGGTGTACTTCTTGGGATAGTATAATCTAAACCGGCATTGGCTGTTGGTACTGTGTTTCCTGTAGCGGTGTTGGTTTGACAAGTTTTAGCTTTTACATTATTAGTAATTTGTTGAATACTAACCGCGTGAAAATAGGCATCTGAATTGGGCTGAACGTCTTGCGAAGTGATTCCCGCATAACCCATAATGGTAGAACCGGAACCCGGTTCCATGTTTACACCGGTGCCTTCATTACTCATAGAAAAAGTATGGTTTCCACCAAATTGATGTCCTATTTCATGAGCTACATAATCAATGTCAAAAGTATCTCCTGTTGGAATGGTGCTTGAGGTAAAGCCACTTCCTTTTGAACCGTTGACACAAACGCAACCAATACAGCCGGCATTTCCGTTGTTTGAAGCTCTTACAAATAAATGGCCTACATCATAATTTGCTTCTCCAATGACAGAGGTCAATGTACTTTGTAGTTGACTATTGTAACTGGTCGTATAGGGATCGGTAGAGGCATTCGTATAAATTACGGCATCATTGTTGGCAATTAACACCATTCTTATGGCAAAATCTTTTTCAAAAACACCATTAACACGAGTCATAGAGGCGTTTATTCCGGCTAGTGCTCCTGCTACGGTCCCTCCAAAATAAGCAGTGTATTCTCCGGTAGTGGATACAGCTAAGCGAAAAGTACGTAAAGTAGAATCGTCCGCATTCGGTCTTAGAGTACTTGCATCCAATTGTCGTGTTGCTTTATCAATCACCGAACATTCGAAAGCATTGAAAGAAGCGGCTTTGTCGGATTTTCTGTAAACGGTGTAGGTTGTTAAATCTTGTGAAATCGGCTCGATGAAAACTGCTGCCTTGTCAGCACTTAGAGTCATCGCTTTAAAACCTAAAGGCGATACACTGAAATAAGATGTAGTAGTTGGGTTGTCAACACCAATTCCGATATATGATTTAATTTCCGGATAACGAGCAGCTAATGCCGGATCTAAAACAGGGTTTTCATAAATGTTGAATCTTTCCAAAACCCCATTCTCATTAGGAATGGATAGTATAACTCCTGAGTTTCTGTTATTGCCAAAACGCTGAGACGTATTGATTAAAGCGGCTTTTAGCTGCTCTAAATTCAGGGTGAATAGGTTTTTTTCAGGTAATAGTAAACTGCTTTCCAACAGAATCATATCACTCTTTTTTGTGGTGGTGTTCCAAAGCGAATTCCCGGTTTGAGAAAAAGCTATGCTACTGAAAGCCAGTAAAGCAACCGTGAGTAATTTGTACTTCATAAATCAATTAATTGGGTTAAATTATAGTTTCAAAATTATAATTATTTTTTACAATTCAAGAAATAAAACGCTAAAAATGTTAACAAATCAACAAACTACACCGTTGTTTTTTAGAATTAGGCAAGTATTTGATTAAAATGCTAAATAATTCGAAAAAAATCAACAACTAGTTACATCGAAAGTCTGAAAAAAAGTATTTTTAAAAAAAATTACAAATGAATTTTAGTTATTGGGAACTAAAAAATTGGTTTACAAATGTCGATTTTACCATTGTAGGCAGTGGTATAGTTGGGTTGCATTGTGCCTTGGCCTTACGTGAGCGATTTCCGGAAAGCAAAATAGTAGTTTTGGAAAAAGGGGTTTTGCCTCAAGGAGCCAGTACTAAAAATGCGGGTTTTGCCTGTTTTGGCAGCCTTTCGGAGATTTTAGACGACTTAAAAAGTCACAGTGAAGAGGAAGTAATTCAACTCATTCAAAAGCGTTGGAACGGACTCCAACTGCTAAGAAAGAATTTAGGAGATGAGGCAATCGACTTTAAACCTTTTGGTGGCTACGAATTGTTTTTGCAATCTGATGAGAATAGTTATAATGAGTGTTTACAGCGAATGCCGTTTGTGAATGATATTTTGAAATCGGTTTTCCGAAATGAAGTGTTTACTAAAGAAGTAGATCGCTTCGATTTTAAAGGAATTCATGAATACCTTATTTTTAATCCTTATGAAGCGCAAATCGATACCGGAAAAATGATGCACGCATTACTAAAGAAAGCAACTGCCAACAATATTTTGATTCTCAATCAAATTGAAGTCATGGCTTTTCAAGAAAAAACGGATGGCGTAAAAGTGGCATTAAATGAGTTTAGCTTTACCACCGGAAAACTACTTTTCGCAACCAACGGTTTTGCCGCTGATTTGACAAATAACCAAGTGAAACCGGTGCGAGCACAAGTATTAATCACTAATCCGATTCCTGATTTAGACATCAAAGGCACATTTCACTTAGATCAAGGGTATTATTATTTCCGTAATATTGACAATCGTATTTTGTTAGGTGGTGGAAGAAATCTCGATTTTAAAGGAGAAACTACCACCGTGTTAGGACAGACTGAATTAATCCAGAATCGTTTGGAGACATTGTTAAAAGAAGTAATTTTACCTCGAACTGAGTTTACTGTCGCCCATCGCTGGAGCGGAATAATGGGTATGGGTTCCAGTAAGCGTCCAATTGTTGAGCAATTGTCAACCCATGTGTTTTGCGGTGTCAGATTGGGCGGAATGGGCGTGGCGATTGGAAGTTTAATAGGTCAAGAATTAGCCGATTTAGTGAATTAAAGTATGATAAGAAAGATTTTACGTTGGCTCAAAAAAGCCATGCTTTGGTTTTTTGCAATTTCCATTTTATTGGTAATAGTGTTTAAATGGGTGCCGATTCCGTTTACCCCTTTAATGGCCATTCGTGCCGTAGAAAATAAATGGGAAGGAAAAGACGCTGTCTTAAGCCACGATTGGGTTCCGTTGGAAGAAATTTCACCCAATCTTCAAAAAGCGGTTATTGCCAGTGAAGATGGTAATTTTTTGAATCATTACGGTTTCGACTTTCAAGCGATGCAAAAAGCGTTCAAAAACAATCAAAAAGGGAAACGCATCAAAGGCGGAAGTACCATTTCGCAACAAACTGCCAAAAATGTGTTTCTGTGGCAAGGAAGAAGCTATCTGAGAAAAGGATTAGAAGCTTATTTTACAGTGCTCATTGAACTTATTTGGGGTAAAGAACGCATCATGGAAGTCTATCTCAACAGTATAGAAATGGGAAAAGGCGTTTATGGTGCTGAGGAAGCTGCCCAACATTGGTACCGAAAATCAGCCATCAACCTTACCAAAAGAGAAGCCGCCGGAATTGCTGCCATTTTACCCAATCCTTTAAAATACAAAGCAACTAATTCCTCTTCCTATATTGAAAGAAGAAAAGATAAAATCTTGCGTAATATGAGACACATAGGAAAGTTAGAATATTAAAAAAAACCGTCTCAGTTGTGTGAGACGGTTTTTTTTAAGATGCCCATTTTAATAAAAAAGAGGCTTATATTGTGGCCAACGTTTGTAGATTAGAATAACGTTAAAGGCCAAAATTAATACCGCAATCGGCAAGCCGGATATTCCTAAAAATAAATGAAATAACAATATGTTAATTGAAATTGGTGCTAACAAAATCAAAGCAAACGCTATCCATTTTTTTAACAACAACATAATTCCGATTATCATCTCCAAAACACCTAAAACAGGAAATATATAACCTGTAGCGTTTAACGAACTCATAAATTCTCCGGCAGAACCGGTTGGCGCTTCCATAGGAATAAAGGCAAATAATTTATTGGCGCCAAAAACTAAAAGGGCAAGTCCTAAGGCAATTCTAATAATGGTAGTAAACATGGAATTCATAGGTGGTAGTTTTGAATTAGTAATATGGTAAAAATAACATTAAAAATTTAGAGTTATAGCATAAAAAAAACCAATTTATTAACATATTGTTTGTATTTGTTCATATTCTTTGAATTTTACTTGTAATTGTAACATTATTAAAAATAATTTTACTAATTACACAACTAAAAAATATCTTATGCAAGCTCATGAAATCGATTACCATATTTATGGTGAAGAAATGCAATACGTAGAAATAGAATTGGATCCGCAGGAAATTGTAGTAGCCGAAGCAGGTAGTTTTATGATGATGGACAACGGGATCAAAATGGAAACAATTTTTGGCGATGGTTCCCAACAACAATCCGGTTTGTTTGACAAATTATTATCAGCCGGAAAAAGAGTGCTCACCGGAGAAAGCCTTTTCATGACGGCTTATATCAATTTAAACAACACTAAAAGCAAAGCCTGTTTTGCGTCACCTTATCCGGGCAAAATTGTGCCTATCGATTTAACGCAATTCAACGGTAAATTTATCTGCCAAAAAGATGCCTTTCTGTGTGCGGCCAAAGGGGTTTCGGTGGGAATCGAATTTTCCAGAAAATTAGGCCGCGGATTATTCGGTGGCGAAGGTTTTATCATGCAAAAAATTGAGGGTGACGGTATGGCTTTTGTCCACAGCGGCGGAACCTTAGCCAAGAAAGAATTGGCTTCAGGAGAAATCCTCAAAGTAGATACCGGTTGTATAGTTGGTTTTACCAAAGATGTGGATTATGATATTGAGTTTATAGGCGGCATCAAAAATTCGTTGTTTGGTGGCGAAGGATTGTTTTATGCTACTTTACGCGGACCGGGAACAGTTTATGTTCAGTCGCTGCCATTCAGTCGTTTAGCAGACAGAATCATAGCTTCGGCTCCTAAAGCAGGCGGAAGCAGCAGAGAAGAAGGCAGTTTGCTGGGCGGAATAGGAAGAATGTTAGATGGCGATAACCGATTTTAAATAAAAACGTCCCGAAAATTCGGGACGTTTTTTTTATACAGAAAACGGATTTAGTTAACCGTCACAGCATAAGTCGCCAAAGCATCAGTGGCTCCGCCGGCATTGGTAATGTCGCCCGACGCAACTCCGGCCGCCGATTTATTAGGTAAATGTTTCAAAGTAACGGTTAGGTTTCCGGTACCGGCATTTCCTGTTGTAAAGGTGAAATTTAATCCTATTGGTTTTCCATTAACATCAACATCGGTGTAGGTTATGGTTCCTAAACTTGCCGGAAGTTGGTAAAAAATTTGGTGTTCTTCGCCTTCTGCTTCAACCTCTGTAGTAATGTCCTCAGCAGGAGAGGTTGTTTCATTTAAAAAGGAGACTTCCCCGGCATAAGTTGTATTGGCTGTTAAATTGCCTGAAACATTAACTAAAGGGGCATTTGGTCCGTCGCCATCTAAATCTCTTGACGTTAAGGTAATGACTTGTCCGCCGCTGGTTAAGGTTGTGGTTATTGTAGTGATTACTTCTTCTTCGTTAACCGGACCATTATCGTCATTACTACAAGAGGCCGCAAATAAAGCAGTGGCACATAAAAGAAAAGTTTTTGCTGGGTTTAAATATTTCATGATTTTAAAATTTTTAATAATTAATTTTTAATTGAATTTGAAAGTTTCTGCCTAGTTCATCGGCATAGAAACGTTGTCTGTTTAAATAATCTCTGTATTTCGAATCCAAAAGATTGAATACTGAAAAACCTAGTGTAGCCATCGAATGATCGGCAACTTTGAATTGAAAATCTGAGGTAAAATGCAAAAGATGATAGGCCGGTGGCGGTGTACTGATGTCTACTTCAACCGGAACGAAATCTCCGTTTACAATAATATTGGTAATAAAATTATTGTCGGGAAATTGTGTTTGCCTTAAGACCATTTCGCTTTGTAACTCCATAGTTAAATTGTTCCATTTTTTTTGATGGAATTGAATCCTATTGTTGATAGTCAAAGGAGGCATATCAATAATAGCATCGTCATTGGTATTGTCTCTTCCGTTTACATAAGATAACAACATGCGATGTTGCCAGTGATCATTAATTTGCCATTCTGAATTGAGATCAATTCCCGTCAATAAAGCATTGGTCTGTTGGTATTCCCAAACCGGGAAAGCACCGCGTATAGTAGTCTCAAAACCAACGGGTCTTAAAAACATATACGCTTCAATATAATTCAAAAACGGATTGACATTGATTTTAAAATGAGTCCATTTTTTCTGAATTGAGGTACTGACTTTATTTGACTTTTCTTGTTGTAATCGCAAATCACCTAATTCAATCATACCGCTTGAATGGTGTAATCCATCGCTGAAAAATTCGGAAGGATTTGGATTTCTAACAGCACGGCTAAGGTTGAAATACCATTCATAATCTTTCCCAAAAGAATATTGCGTACCGATACTGGCCGAAAAATTGTGAAAGGTAAATGTAGGCTTGGTCAACCATTGTGTGCCGAAATCACCGGCGATAAAAGTATCGAATTCCGGACTATAGCCGCGTTCTTCCCATCGCGATTTTAAATAGTATTTAGAGGCTTCAATAGTAGAAAAATCATATCGAATACCTGCTTCTACCGAAAAATCATCCGTTATGTGATGATCGGCTATGGTATAAATCCCACCTTCAAACTTATTATAACTCGGAATGAGCGGACGAACTCCGGTATTAGGATTAGCCGCATTGTTTTGATACAAACCTATTACGCCCGATTTGAAATCCCAATCATTCATGCTTAATTTATAATCGGCATTAACCGTATGTGTCATCAAGTTCAAATCTAAAGCCGGTTTGGTGTCAGAAACGCCGGTGCGCAAATCAAATTCTTTACGATTGTTGAATTGAAAAGCATATTGCAAAGCCAAAGATTGTCCTTCTTTGAGGTGATAATTATAATTTAGCTTGGCCAAATGGTGCTGTACTTTCTGTCTCGGATTTTGAATCGAATACGTAAAATCTTCAACCACCGATGGTGTTAGATTGTTAATCGAGTTGTACAAGTCATTCATATTTCCAATGTGTGAAGCACTTAAAATACCCAGGCTTGCATTGTACAAACTGTAATAAGCTGAAAAATCAAATTTTTTACCAATATATTTCAAGTCGCCCGAAAAGTTAGCTTCTCGATTTCCGGTGTTTGACAGTACATAATCAGGAGATTCTCTATCACCGAAGTACTTAAAACTGCCTTGTACATTCCAACTCCAATCGCAAAAATTGCCTTTGTGTAAACTGGTAGATATTGTTCCGCCTCGACCGTTGGATTCAGCGGTCATGATGGTTTTCCCGAAAAGAGTATCTTTTTTGGTACTGAAGGGTTCAATGATAACAATACCGCCAATGGCATCGCCGCCGTATTGCAAACCTGAAGCGCCTTTTAAAACAGTAATCTTTCCGGCGGCATTCACATCAAAGTTGGGCGCATGTTCCATTCCCCATTGTTGGTCTTCAAGTTTTACATTGTTGTTGTAAATCCCAACGCGGCTGCTGTGTAAGCCGTTAATTATAGGTTTAACTACAGTATTGCCACTTTTTAAGACCGAAATACCGGAAACTTCTTTTAATAAATTCCCTAACGATTGACTGCTAAATTTTTCAATAGTTTTCTCTTTGATTTTTTGTTCCGAAATGGAATGATTGAAATAATTGTTTTTGTGTTTAACCACAATTTCTTCCAATTGTTCATTCTTTTGTTTCATCTTAAAATTCATCTCAAGATTTCCATTGATTGTTATAATCGTGTCAATAGGTTTGTATCCAACATGGGTTATTAAAACCTTAGCTGAGCCATTAGGGATATTCCGAATAATAAAGGAACCGTCTTTTTTGCTGTTGGTTGATTTAGACGAAATATGAATATGGCTTTTCTCTAATGCCATATCGTTTTCATCTACTATTTTTCCACTTATGGTGTTTTGACTGTATATGATACCAAAACACAACAAGCAAAAAAACACACTGATTTTTTGCATTTTGTTGTCTGCTGATTCGTTAACACTATGTTTAGGTCAATAAATTAAACAAACGGTGGGCCGCGAAGTAAAAAGGAACTTCCTTGATAAACTAAAATGTTTTCAGAACTATAACCGAAAAGTGATTTAGTATAAATGGATTTGTTAACCAACGAAATGGAAAAATGCTCTGTTTTGACAGAACTGCTGAAAGCAAATTCACAAGTGAAACATTTCTCCAAACCATCATGACCATGATGAAGTTCCGTTTGATGGTCGTGATAAATATGGTGACAGTGATCTTTAGAAAATTGTTTTGCTAAGTGATTAAAGGAGTGCGCCGACTGAAACAATATTGCCAGCAATATCATCAGTCCCATGGCAGCATTTACTATGCGTAATTTTCCTTTCATGCTCACAAAAATAGCGTAAAACAAAATAAAACAAGTCCGATTTTAACAAACTTTAGGATTTGTAAAAACCAGGGCGTTTTTTTTCATTGAAAAAGCCACTAATTACACTAATAATCCGTGGTAATTAGTGTAATCCGTGGCCAATAAAGTAAGTAGCGCGGCTTGGTTAAACTAATTTATTCGCTACTAAATATTCTGCAATCTGAATCGTGTTGGTTGCAGCGCCTTTTCTTAAGTTGTCTGCTACAATCCACATGTTCAATGAGTTCGGCTGACTCTCATCACGACGAATTCTGCCCACAAACACATCATCTTTGCCTTGTGCGAACAATGGCATCGGATAAGTATAAGTGTCGGTATTGTCCTGAACTGTCACACCGTCTGTATGGTGCAATATGTTTCTAATATCGTTGATCTCAAAATCATTGGAGAACTCTACATTCACCGCTTCACTGTGTCCGCCAACCACCGGAATACGGATGGCTGTAGCCGTTACAGCGATAGTTTTATCACCTATGATTTTTTGGGTCTCGCGCACCAATTTCATCTCTTCTTTGGTGTAATCATTCTCTTCAAAAACATCACATTGCGGAATGGCATTACGGTGGATTTGATACTTGTAAGCCATTTCACCTTGAACACCTTCGTATTCATTTTCCAATTGTTGCACCGCTTTCACTCCGGTTCCGGTGATGGATTGGTAAGTAGAAACCACCACGCGTTTGATGTTGTATTTTTTATGCAAAGGCGCTAAAACCATTACCATTTGAATGGTTGAACAGTTGGGGTTAGCGATGATTTTGTCTTCTTTGGTCAATTCTGAAGCATTGATTTCAGGAACCACTAATTTTTTAGTCGGATCCATTCTCCATGCTGATGAGTTGTCAATTACGGTAGTTCCGGCTTCGGCAAATTTGGGTGCCCAATCTAATGAGGTTTGTCCACCTGCCGAAAACAAAGCGATATCGGCTTTCATGTCTACTGCTGTTTGTAAACCTACTACTTTATACTTCTTGCCCTTAAATTCGATTTCCTTACCAACCGACTTTTCGGAAGCTACGGGAATTAACTCGGTTACGGGAAAATTTCTCTCCGCCAATACTTGAAGCATCACTTCACCAACCATACCGGTGGCGCCTACTACAGCAACTTTCATAATAAATACATTTAGATTTAATAAAATTTGAAGTACAAAAGTAATGAGAAAACAATAGCTGTTTTTGTTTTTGCTGAAAAATTATTGAATTCAAAAAGGATACATACCAAAAAAGAAAAACCGCCTCAATTAAGAAGCGGTTTAGTTAGAATATATAGGTAGCGGTACTACTTTTTAAGCAAATCTCTGATTTGAGTAAGTAATTCTTCCTGTGTTGGTCCGGCAGGTGCTGGAGCAGCAGCTTCTTCTTTCTTTTTAGCTTTCTCTGCAGCGCGTAACACTACAAAAATAAAGAACGAAATAATAACAAAGTTAATAATAGCCTGAACCAAATTACCATAGGTAATCACAGCCGCACCGGCTTCTTTGGCTTTGGCCAAACTCTCATAAGAATTCCCGTCAAGCGTAATGAATTTGGTGGTAAAATCAATTCCTCCGGTTAATAAACCAACAACCGGCATGATGACATCATCAACAGCTGAACCAACAATTTTTCCGAAAGCACCACCAATCACAACGGCAGTGGCCAAACTTAATACATCGCCTTTCATCAAAGACGCTTTGAAATCGCTAAAAAATCCCATAATTAATTTATTTTTAGATGGTTATAGTAATACTAAATTAGTTAAATTTTTATATGATTCACAAAAAATTATAACTATTCCCTGAAAAATACCCGTTTTACTCTTTGTGATATTCCGGTCAATATTTCATATGAAATGGTATTCAATTGTTTAGCGATGTAATTCACCGAAGGATTTTCACCAAAAATAATAACCGAATGGCCTTCTTTACAATCAATACCGGTAACATCTACCATCAGCATGTCCATGCAAACACTTCCTACAATTTTAGCTTCCTTGCCATTGATCACAACATAACCAAGGCCATTGCCCCAACTTCTGCGAATACCGTCGGCGTAACCTATGGGAATAGTGGCAATTTTGGTGGTTTTTTCCGCCACAAATCTTCTGCCGTAACCTACGCTTTCGCCTTGGTCAATCGTTCTGATTTGGGAAATAATCGATTTTAAAGTACCTACGTTTTCCAACTGCTTTTGCTCTTCTTCATCGTTGGAAATACCATACAAACCAATGCCTAAACGAACCATATCGTATTGCGCATCGGGATAATTGGAGATTCCTGAAGTATTTAAAATATGGCGAATCGGTTTGATTTTTAATTCGGAAATCAAAAGGGCTGATAGTTTTTCAAATAAAGCAATTTGCGATTGGGCAAAAGCATCGTGTTTCAAATCATCACTTGTAGCCATGTGTGATAAGACGCTTTTAATTTGAACCGTTTCGTTGCCTTTAAGTATTGAAATTAATTCGGCTAAGTTTTCTTCTTCAAAACCCAAACGGTGCATTCCGGTGTCGATTTTTATATGAATCGGGAAGTGTTTTAATTTCTTTTGTTCGGCAATTTTCAGAAAAGCTTTTAATCCTTTAATCGAATAGATTTCAGGTTCCAATTGGTGCTGTATGATGGCCGAAAAACTCGTCGTTTCAGGATTCAACACCATAATCGGCACAGTAATCCCGGCACTCTTTAACGCGATTCCTTCATCGGCAAAAGCCACACCCAAATAGTCTACTTTGTGGTGTTCCAGTAATTTGGCAATTTCAAAGCCACCGTTGCCATAGCCAAACGCTTTGACCATCACCATCATTTTGGTTTTCGGAGCCAATTTCGATTTGAAGAAGTTCAGGTTATGACTTACCGCATTGAGATTGATTTCTAAAACCGTTTCATGCGTTTTCTCCTCGAGCATCGAGACAATTTCTTCAAAGTGAAAATCACGCGCGCCCTTGATTAGAATGGTTTCATTTTCAAAATTCAATCGGTCAAACGCATCGGCAAATTCGGCTACATTTTTAAAAGTAGTGCCGTTAATAAACTTGCTTTTGTACTGCGAAATGGTTTCGCCAATGCCAATCACACGGGTAATTTTGTTGGAAATAATCAATTGCGAAACTTGGGAATACAACTCTTCGTTGTTCAAGCCGCTCTGGAAAATATCCGACAGTATAATGGTTTTCTTTTTGTGTTGCTTTTGGTGTTCTAAAAAATCTAAAGCAATCTTCAGCGACTGAAAATCGGAACTGTAACTGTCATCGATAAGCGTGCAATTATAAATACCGTTTTTGACTTTCAAACGCATTTCTACCGGATACAATTGTGCCATTCGGGTTTGAATCACTTTGTGGTTGTATCCGAAGTAAAGCATCACCATCATACAATGGATGGCATTTTCTACCGAAGCTTGGTCTTGAAAAGGAATGTTAATCGGGAAAGTGTCTTCTTTGTAAGTGACTTGCAATTCGGTCAAGTCTCCTATATTTTTTTTGGTAATGTAAACATCCGCACTTTTATCGTCGGAACACCAACTAAAAGTCTTTATCTTCTGATTTACAAACGCATTAATCGTTTTGTTCTTGTTTAAAATCAAAACATTTACAGAAGTAAAAAGCTTTAATTTCTCTTTGATTTTTTCGGCTACGCTAGGAAAACCTTCATCATGCGCGCTGCCAATATTGGAGAGTATCCCAATGGTTGGGCGAATGATTTTTTGGAGTTTCTCCATTTCGTGCATGGTTGAAATACCGGCTTCAAAAATTCCGAGGTTGTGTTTTTCGTTAATCCCCAAAATGGATAGCGGAACGCCGACTTGCGAATTGTAACTTTTCGGACTTCGGATAATATTATAATCCGGACTCAATAAAAAATTGAGCCATTCTTTAATGATGGTCTTACCGTTGCTTCCCGTTACACCAATGATGGGAAATTCAAATAAGCTTCGGTAGTAAGCGGCAAATTTCTGTAGAGCTTCAAGGGTGTTTTCAACCAACAAAAAATTGGCTTTTTCGGCAAGCGTATCAGGGATATGGTTTACCACAAAATGTTTAACCCCTTTTCCAATCAGTTCTTCAATAAAAGCATGACCATCATTATTAGGTCCGCAAATCGCAAAAAACAATGTGTTTTCGCCATTTTGTAAAGAACGACTGTCGATGGAAATGGAGTCAATCACAGCTACATCATTTTGACCAATCCAGTTGGCTTTAATGATGGGAATGATATTTCGTAGGGTTAGTGTCAAAGGTTTGGATTTACTCTTCTTTAGATAAATGTTCAGGGTCTTTTACTTCCATATTTTCGCGCATGGCTTTGAAATAGGCGGCGCGACTCAAAGGTTCGTATTCTTCAGTTTCGCCTAATAAGACTAACTTATCACTGTCGGTTTTTCGGAAACTGTAATGGGCTAAATTTCCGGTTCGGGTGCAAACAGCGTGCACTTTAGTTACGTATTCGGCAGTTGCCATTAACGCAGGCATCGGTCCGAATGGGTTGCCTTTAAAATCCATGTCTAATCCGGCCACAATTACTCGAATACCTGAATTGGCCAAATCATTACAAACCGCAATGATTTCGTCGTCAAAAAACTGAGCTTCGTCAATACCAACCACATCGCAACCTTGGGCCAAAATACGAATATTGGCTGCCGCCGGTACTGGAGTTGAGCGAATTTCGTTTTTATTGTGTGAAACCACCATTTCTTCATCGTAGCGCGTGTCAATAGAAGGTTTGAAAATTTCCACCTTTTGTTTGGCAAACTGAGCGCGCTTCAATCGGCGAATCAACTCTTCGGTTTTACCCGAAAACATCGATCCGCAAACGACTTCAATCCACCCAAACTGTTCTTTATGATTTACTGTATTTTCGAGAAACATTTTGTATTTTTCTTGCGCTAAAAATGAATAGTTTTTATTACTTTGTAACGAAAACCAATCGACCTGAATAATTGCTATTTTTACGTCGATTCAAATGTAGAAAAATTTTAATTATGGTTACTTCTTCCCGAGGTTAAATAAATGCTTCGGAAGTGAATTAAAAACAAACCAGCTTATTCCATATAATTGCAAACCATCATGAAAAAAAGATTAGAAGCCGAATTAATCAGTATTGCACACCGAATTTTAAAACTCAAAAACAAATCGGAAGTGGATCAATTGTATAAAGAAACCCAAAAATTATACGAAACACTATCGGTTTTAAAATTTTACCAAGACAATTTTGAAGTGCTGCAATCCGATATCGATGCCAATGAACTGGAAGAGAAATTAGAAAGTGCTTTTGAAGTCGAAACTCCTAAGGCTATAATTTCGGAAGTTAAAGCAGAAGTTGAAACAGTAGCGTCAACGGCTGAGGAAACTCTGGCGGAAGAAGAAGCCCAAGAAGAACCGGTGGTAACTGAAGCCGAAATTGAAGCCGAAACCGAAGCCGAGACAATTCTAGCCGAAGCAATAGCCGAAGAAGCAATAGCCGAAGAAGTTGCAGCTAATTCTCCGGAAGCGGAAGAAGAACCAACCGCTACCGAAGCACCGCTTTTTACTCCGATTTTTGAATTGACCGAAGAGGAAGAAGTACTTGCCGAGACTGCTTCAGAGTTAAAACCTGAAACCAAGCACATCGCTCTGGAAGATTTATTAGGAGAGAATTACGTAGATCCGGTTTTTGTTAAGCCCAACGAAGTTTCACTTTTTCAGTCGGAAACAGCCGCGGAAACAGCCGCCGAAGTTGAGGCAGAAGAACCAAAATCGGCCACTACCATAAACAGTGCCTTTGCCAAAACCATCGAAATCGGGTTGAACGACCGCATTGCTTTTGTAAACCATCTTTTTGGGGAAAGCAATGAAGATTTTAACCGAGTGATTTCGCAATTAAATACGTTCGACACTTTAGAAGAAGCCAAAAATTTCTTGAACGAGATGGTGATTCCGGATTATGATTACTGGGTTGGAAAAGAAGACTACATTGAGCGTTTTATGACAGTGGTGGAGAATAAATTCAAATAAATGGCCAAACTTTTCATCGTTCCTACGCCCATAGGTAATTTGGAAGACATGACTTTCAGAGCGATTGCCGTTTTGAAGGAAGTCGATTTGATCTTGGCCGAAGACACACGCACCAGTAGCAAACTCTTGAAGCATTTTGATATTTCGACACACATGCACAGCCACCATATGCACAACGAGCACAAAACGGTGGAAAACATCATCAAACGATTGCAAGCCGGAGAAAATATAGCTTTAATCAGCGATGCCGGAACACCTGCCATTTCCGACCCCGGATTTTTACTCACTCGCGCTTGTGTAGAAAACAATATTGAAGTGGAATGCTTGCCCGGTGCTACGGCTTTTGTACCGGCTTTGGTGAACAGCGGTTTGCCCAACGACCGTTTTGTATTCGAAGGTTTTTTGCCCGAAAAAAAAGGAAGACAAACCCGTTTTTTAACGTTGGCCGAAGAAACCCGAACCATGATTTTTTACGTGTCGCCGCACAAATTGGTCAAAACGTTGGCCGAGTTTGTACAGTATTTCGGCGCCGA
Source organism: Flavobacterium sp. (assembly GCF_044373165.1). Classification (GTDB taxonomy): domain Bacteria; phylum Bacteroidota; class Bacteroidia; order Flavobacteriales; family Flavobacteriaceae; genus Flavobacterium. The sequence goes on along the minus strand of NZ_JBILQL010000007.1, from coordinate 36,442 downwards.
CCGCCCGGTTTCCGTATCCCGAGAATTGTCTAAACTTCACGAAGAAACCATCCGTGGCACTGCCGCTGAGGTGCTCAAACACTTTGAAAATAAACCACCAAAAGGAGAAATTGTGGCAGTGGTTGGCGGGAAAATAGAAACTAAAGAAAATAAGAAAAACCATGAGTAATTTTTGGGCGTTGCCTCGTTAAATAACGAGGCCGGGTTTTCCGCGCTACACGGTAGCTTGCTCCAACCCCTAACGCGCTATTTCCTTACGCTACCACCAAATCCGTAAACGCAAATTGTTTCCCGCTAAACAATCCTTTGTCCGATAATTTTAAATCGGGGATGACTAGTAAAGCCATAAACGAAAGCGTCATAAAAGGCGCTTTTAAAGTACTGCCTAACTCTTTAGCCATGGCATCAATTTCTTGGTACAAACGTCCGGCTTCCCAACCGTTTTGATCACTCATAATACCGGCTACGGGTAAAGCCAACGATTTTTGCTCGGCACTATTCACCGCACAAATACCACCGGTATTGGCAATGAGTAAATTCACGGCGTTTAAAATGTCTTCATCCGAAGTACCAACTACGACGATGTTGTGACAATCGTGCGCGACCGAACTGGCAATCGCACCCTTTTTCAGCCCGAAATTTTTAATAAAAGCCATCGCTACCGGGGCATTTTCATACCGATTGACTACGGCCATTTTCAACACATCATTCTCTGTATCAGAAACCAACTTACCATCCTCAATTTTAGGCGAACAATGCATTTCATTGGTAATCAATTGTCCTTCCAAAGCTTCAATCACGCGTATGGTTTTGGCTGAACTTGTCACTTGAAAATCGGCTAAAACTTTAGGCGAAGTATTAAAATTATTAGGCTTTTCAAAATCTACATGCTGCACAAAAGATTGCCCGTTTTCAGCCACTAATTCTCCGTTGATGTAGGTTTGTAATACTTTGAAATGCGTCAAATCTTCTACTATTATAAAATCGGCAGCATCGTTGGGTTGTAATAAACCCACATCCATCTTGTAATGTTTCACCGGATTTATACAGGCCATTTGCAGGATTTTGAAAACGTCAAAACCTTTGGCTACCGCACGAGCACACAATTGGTTGATGTGACCTAAAATCAAGTCATCCGGATGCTTGTCATCGGAGCAAAACATCATATTTTCGTAATGGTTAGGCAATAAATCGATTAACGCTTCGAAGTTTTTCGCGGCGCTGCCTTCTCGAACAATCACTTTCATGCCTAAGGACAATTTTTCAGCGGCTTCGTCATAAGTAAAACACTCGTGATCAGTAGTGATTCCGACGGAAATGTATTTTTGAACGGCTTCACCACGCAAACCGGGCGCATGACCGTCAACCGGTTTGTTGTAATGTTTCGCCCAAGCTATCTTTTTCAACACTTCATCATCGTCAAACAACACTCCTGGATAGTTCATCATTTCGGCCAAATAATAAATGTCGGGATGCGCCATCAGTTCTTTAATTTGTTCCGAATCAATCACCGCGCCGGCGGTTTCAAAAAAAGTAGCCGGAACACAAGATGGTGCGCCAAAATGAAACTTCAACGGGACTTTTTTGCCGTTTTCAATCATATAATATACGCCGTCTTTTCCCAATACATTGGCAATTTCATGCGGATCAGAGATAGTACCTACTGTACCGTGCAATACCGCAATTTTAGCAAATTCAGACGGGACCAACATCGAACTTTCAATATGAATATGAGCATCGATAAACCCCGGAAGGATAAAGTTTTGGTTGTCGTGTTGTTTTTCAATAACGGAAACAATTTTTCCGTTTTCCACAGTAACTTCACCCGAGTAAATACGGCGGTTTTCGATATCGACTATTTGACCTTGAATTTGCATTTTCTTTCTAATTTGAATTTCAAAAGTAACGAATAAATACACTAAAACTACACTAAATCTGCCGATGCTTTTGCTATTTTTGTGGTTTACGCTTCGTAATTCCTAATTCGTAATTTCTAATTTATCATGCGCTGGACACTCAAAACACAACCTTCACCGGAAAAAGTCAAAGCTTTAGCGGCCGAACTCAAAGTAGACGAGTTGATTGCTGTGCTTTTGGTTCAGCGCGGAATTGAAACCAATGAAGCGGCACGCCAATTTTTCCGCCCGAGTTTGTCCGATTTGCACGATCCTTATTTAATGAAGGATATGGACAAGGCAGTCACTAGGATAGAATCGGCCATAACTAACGGAGAAAACATTTTGGTCTTTGGCGATTATGATGTAGATGGTACGACAGCGGTTTCTTTGGTGTCGAGTTATTTGAAAAGTTTTTATCCTAATGTAGCGACTTACATTCCGGACCGATATAATGAAGGCTACGGCGTTTCTTATCAAGGGATTGATTTTGCCGACGACAATGAATTTTCATTGATTATTGCCCTGGATTGTGGAATAAAATCGATTGACCATGTGCTTTATGCCAAAGAAAAAAACATCGATTTTATCATTTGTGATCATCATCGACCGGGAGAGTTTTTACCGGAAGCAGTTGCAGTACTCGATCCCAAAAGAGCCGATTGCGCGTATCCGTATGACGAATTATGTGGCTGCGGCGTTGGGTTTAAACTAATTCAAGCCTTGGCACAAAACAGAAACCAAACCATTGAAGATTTAGTGCTTTATTTGGATTTAGTGGCTACGGCAATTGCGGCTGATATTGTTCCGATGACCGGGGAAAACAGGGTTTTGGCTAAGTTTGGGTTGGAAGTGATTAATTCGGTACCGCGTCCCGGCATCAAAGCTTTGATTCAAAATGTAAAGAAAAAAGTGCTGACAATTACCGATGTTGTTTTTATCATTGCCCCGCGTATCAATGCTGCCGGAAGAATCAAACACGGCAATGAAGCGGTGGCTTTGTTAACAGAATACGATTTAGAGCAAGCAGAAATTTTCGCCTCCGAAATTGAGCAACACAACAGCGACCGCAAAGATTTAGACAAGCAAATTACTGCTGAAGCCTTATCGCAAATCACAGAAAACAACGAAACCCAAAAATTTACCACAGTCGTTTACCATGAAAACTGGCACAAAGGCGTTATTGGGATTGTAGCTTCGCGATTAACGGAAACTTATTACCGTCCGACAATAGTGTTTACTAAAAGTGGTGATAAATTGGCAGCATCAGCCCGTTCGGTCAAAGATTTTGACATTTATAATGCTTTGGAAGCCTGCGCCGAACACTTGGAACAGTTTGGCGGACACATGTATGCAGCGGGAATGACCTTGAAAGAAGAAAATTATTTAGCGTTCAAAGAAGCTTTTGAAAGAACCGTGGAAGAAACGATTCATCCGGATTTGCTAACCCCTGAAATTTCGGTAGATGCCGAAATAAATTTGACCGATATCGATGAAAAATTGATACGAATTTTAAACCAATTTGAACCTTTCGGGCCGCAAAATATGACTCCGGTTTTTATGAGCAAGCATTTAAAAGATTCAGGTTATGCCAAAGGAATCGGTGCCGATGAAGACCATTTGAAACTCTTTGTGAAGCAAAACAATTCACCCGGATTTGGCGCTATTGGTTTTGGTTTAGGTAAAAAATTGGATTTGGTCAAAAATCAGCAGCCCTTTGACGCCGTATATTGCATAGACGAAAACGAATTCAACGGAAAGGTTTCAGTACAGCTAAGGTTGAAAGATTTGAGGTAGTTTAATATTTCTTCAAGGAAAAAGTCTCTCCGTCAAAAACACCATAAGTAAAATAGCCAATCCAATCGCCTAAGTTGACGTACTCAGCATTTTCGCCCACTTTTATAGTCATAGGCAAATGACGATGTCCAAAAACCATATAATTGTAGTGTTTGGTTAGCAGTTTTCTTTTGCAGTATTGGATTAACCATTCGTTTTCTTCACCTAAAAACTTTACATCGGCTTCGCCTGAAATGAGCTTGTTTTTCACCGATAAATATTGGGCTAATTTTACGCCAAGATCAGGATGCAACCAACGGAATAACCATTTGGAAAACGGATTGGTAAACACTTTTTTCATCCGTTTATAACCTTTATCTCCGGGACCTTTTCCGTCGCCGTGACCAATTAAAAATGTTTTGCCGTTGAATTCAAATTCCTGATTATCGCGGTAAACCGGAATATTCAGTTCTTTTTCAAAATAGTCATGCATCCACAAATCGTGGTTGCCTACAAAAAAATAAATCGGAATGCCGCTGTCGCGAATTTCGGCCAATTTGCCTAATACACGCACAAAACCTTTAGGCACAACCGTTTTGTATTCGAACCAAAAATCAAACAAATCGCCCAACAAGAAAATGGCCTCAGCATCTTGCTTAACTTCGTCCAACCACGTCACAAATTTTTGTTCACGAGGAAAACTGGCTTCCGCAGTAGGAGCACCAAAGTGTTGGTCGGAAGCAAAATAGATTTTTTTGTTGGATGTAATTTGCATGGGTTTACTTATGAATTATCCGACGCATACCATTCGGCAAAAGAAGTTTCTGTTTCTTGGAGTTTGAGAGAATGCAAGACGATCTCTTTGGGTAATCGGCTTTTTATTTTTTGGGCAAAATCGGTTACCATATTTTCACTGGTAGGTTGGTAATTCACTAAAATTACATGATGACCGCGATTTTTTAACTCGGCTGCCAATTCAACATGGGGTGTGTTTTTATTAAAAACAGTGGCATGGTCAAATACATCTACAATTTCTTCTTTCACAATTTTTTTCAAATCCGAAAAGTCTATTACCATGCCAAACTTTACATTTGAAGCATCGGTAATCGGCTGTCCGATAACGGTCACTGATAATTTATAACTATGACCGTGCACGTTTTTACATTTCCCGTCGTAGCCATAAAGGGCATGACCGGTTTCGAAAGAAAATTGTTTGGTGATTCTGATGTTACTCATGAAAAAAGTTTTATACCGCAAATTTAGTAAAATATAACTACAGCTCGTCTTGTCTTTTTTTGGCTTTGCGATACATTAACCAAGCCAGCCCGGCTAAAACGGCAAACGGTAAAATATAGCCAATCCAAACGCCGACTAGATAGCCGTTATCCGGGGCATTTTTGATTTTTTCATCGATATTAACTTGTTGTAAAAGAGCAATTAGCAGCATGACTTATTTTTTTAATTCGTTGAGCGCATTTTTGGTAAAATCAGAAAGCACTAATTTTCCTGATATTGCGGCGCGTTCGTATAAAAGATTGTCCCAGTTTTCGGTGCCTTCCCAAAATACTTTTTTCATTTCTGCCAGCGCATCCGGATGATAGGAAGCCAGTTTTTTTGCCATAGCAACAGTTGCTTCGGTCAACTCGTTGTAACTGTCGAAAACGTCTCCATAAAGTCCTTTTTCAACCGCCCAATCTGCACTTTGCCAGGAATTGGGTTGTAAGGTTAAAAAGGACATGGCTGTTTTACCTATTTTCCGCGAAACGGCCGGTTCAATTACAAACGGGCCGATACCTATAGCAATTTCTGATAATTTAATGGAAGCGTCTTGGTAAGCATAAGTGAAGTCACAAGCGGAAGCTAAGCCAACGCCACCGCCAACCGCTTTTCCCTGGATTTTTCCGATGATGATTTTAGAGCAGTTGCGCATCGCATTGATTACATTGGCAAAGCCGGAGAAGAATTTTTTGCCTTCTTCCAGATTAGTTATTGAAAGCAATTCCTCGAATGAAGCGCCGGCACAAAAGGTTTTTCCTTCACTTTGCAGTACAATTACATGGACATCGTTATGATTACTAAGGGCATTAAGTTCAAGAGTAAGCTTTTGCAATAAATCACTCGGGAATGAGTTACTGGCCGGATGACTGAAAGTAAGGAAGGCAATTTTATTTTCAATTTGGGTTTGGATAAACCCGGAAGTATTTTCGGCAGACATAAAATGAATATTTAAGGTAAATTTACAACAAATCTCAAAAAAAGATGTGTGTTGAGTTGTTTTTTGTTTGGATAAAATTATATATTTGTCGTCTCAAAAACGGGGATGTAGCTCAGTTGGCTAGAGTGCTTGACTGGCAGTCAAGAGGTCGTGGGTTCGAGCCCCATCTTCTCCACAAAAATTAAACCTCAATCCCAATAAAAAAAGGGTTGAGGTTTTTTTGTTAAAACAAGTGTTAAAACAAATCGTTTCTGATTCTTCCTTTTCTTCAAGTTTTAATGTGTTTAACCTGAATATATTTTTTTAACTTAAAAATTTTTAAACTCTCAAAAGAGGTCTTGAAAATTGTTCATAAAGAATTCAATACTTTCGGGTTAAAGGGAAAACTTAAGGTTTCAACACCAGATGGTGTAATGGACCATGTTTACATTATTTAGGAAAGGATAAGATTGTCTTGTTTGAAATTCAATATTTGCTGCTTTACAAATAATTACATAAGTTTGTATTAATATTCTCTTTAATGAGATTTTTTTATTGTAGAAAAGACTAGCGTTTGCTAAAAAAATCCTGTCATTGGAAGGTCGAAAATTCAAATGAGAACAGGAAGTTGGGGTAAACGCTCACGCAACAGGCGTGAGCTTTGCTTTGCTTTGTTCTCGGGTATTCGACCACCTCAATGACGAGTAAAGCAATTGTCCCACACCTTCTGTTTTTTTATATAACAACTCTTTGGGACGAGAGTGCCTAAATGAATTGTTAAATGAAAAACAAATTACTTCTTTTTTTATTGGGGATTATGGTAATCCCCCAGACAATCTTTTCTCAAGTTCCTTCTTATGTTCCCTCTAATGGATTAGTTGGTTATTGGCCTTTCAGTGGTAATGCTAATGATGTTAGTGGAAACAATCTAAACGGAACTGTGTCAGGTGCATCACTTACGACGGATAGAAATGGACTTGCAAATGCTGCATATTTATTTAATCCAAATACGGCAAGCAATATTACAATTCAGACACAATCTATAACAGGTACTGGTTTACAAAATCAATTTAGTATATCAATGTGGGTAAAGGCCAATAGAGCAGCAAATTATATTGGTGAAAGTTCTTTATGCCCAGGTTCAGTGAGTGTGCCAATGGCAAATTCAAATCAAAATTGGGCATTTGTACCTGGTAATTCTGGTTCGAATTTAGGTGTGGGGTTTTCTATTGGTACTAACGGAATTATGGTAGCTGAACATGCCAATAATATCCTTGTTAGTAGATTAAGTAACTCCTCAACGTACTCAAATTTTGTTCATGTAGTTATTATTTATGACAATTCTAATTCTTATTTGTATGTAAATGGCACATTAGTAAGAACTCGAACAATGTATTGTTCTTCGAATCTTAAAATGGTACCCTCTCTGATTTCTTTAGGTACTTCTTTGTATTCCCCAAATTTTTCTGGGGTTTTAGATGATTTAGGTGTTTGGAACCGTGCATTGACATCAGGTGAAGTTCAACAATTATATACTGCTTGTTTGACCCCAGCTCCAACAGGAAGTGCTTCCCAAACCTTATGTTCAGGTTCCACAGTTGCAAATCTAACAGCAACTGGAACAAATATTAAATGGTATGCTACAAGTACTGGAGGAACTGCTTTAGCTTCAACAACTGCACTTGTTAACGGAACAACTTATTATGCTTCTCAAACAGTTAATGGTTGTGAGAGTACCACGAGATTGGCTGTAACGGTTACTCTAAATAATCCAACAGTTAGTGCTTCCGCTACTACTGTTTGTAGTGGTCAACCCACAACTTTAACTGCCACACCAGGAGTGTCTTCAACCTCTAATTTTTCTGTTGGTTCAATAGGACCAGCAGGAGGATATGTCTTTTATGACAAAGGAAGTGTAACAAATGGATGGAGGTATTTAGAAGCTGCTCCATCAAATATTCAAAATAGTAGTTGGGGCTGTGGAGATGTAAACATTTCTGGAGCAACAAGTTTAGCTATTGGAAGTGGATTGACAAATACCAATGCAATTGTAACTACTTGTACAACTCCTTCAATTGCAGCTAGAAGATGTTTAGACCATTCAGTTAATGGTTATGATGACTGGTATTTACCTTCTCAAAATGAATTTGCCCAAATATATCAAAACCTAATAGTAAATAATTTGGGGAATTTTAATGTCGGACCTATTCCTAGTATGGGAACTTTATATTGGACAAGTTCACAATTAACTGCCGCAAGCGGAAGTCATTGTTGTCTTGAGTGTGGCGGTAATTTTTATCAATATTCAAAAGTATATGAACTATATGTTCGCCCAGTTAGACAATTTGCTTCGGGAACACCCTTTTCCTCTTACCTATGGTCAACTGGAGCAACAACTGCATCTATAAGTGTCAATCCATCAACAACAACTCAATATTGGGTTGATATAACTACAAATGGAGTTACGTGTAGAAAGTTTATAACTATTACTGTTAATTCAACAACACCTGCTCCAACAGGTGATACAACACAAACTTTATGTATAGGTTCCATGTTTGCCAATTTAATATTAACCGGAACTAATATTGAATGGTATGCTACTAGTACAGGAGGAACTCCTTTATCAGGTGTTCTTGAAATTGGAACAACGACGTATTATGCTTCACAAACGGTTAATGGTTGTGAAAGTTCCACAAGATTGGCTGTGACAGTTGTTGTTCAAAATACAATAGTCCCAACATTTACCCAAGTATCTGCAATTTGTTCAGGAGCACCATTATCGCCACTTCCAACAACATCTACAAATGGTATTACTGGTAGCTGGTCACCAGTATTGAATAATACAACTACAACAACTTATACTTTTATACCTATGGTTGGACAATGCGCAGCTACAACCACAATGATTATTACAGTAAATTCACTAACACCTGCTCCAACAGGAAATGCTTCACAAACCTTATGTTCAGGTTCAACTGTTGCAAATCTAACTGCGACTGGAACAAATATCAAATGGTATTCAATTAGCACGGGAGGAACAGCATTGGCATCAACAACGGCTCTTGTAAGTGGAACAACTTATTATGCATCTCAAACTGTTAGTGGATGTGAAAGTACAATAAGATTAGCGGTAACAGTTACTATAAATAATCCAACAGTTAGTGCAACATCTACAACTGTTTGTAGTGGTCAACCAACAACTTTGACTGTATCTGCAGGTACTTCAACGACATCAAATTTTTCTGTTGGTTCGATAGGTCCATCAGGGGGATATGTATTTTATGACAAAGGAAGTGTAACAAATGGATGGAGGTATTTAGAAGCAAGCCCTATAGATAACGGTAGTGACAGTGGAACAGGATGTTATTGTATATCAATCCCAAATACTTCTACCACAATTGGAACAGGAAGAACAAATACAACAAATTGGGTTGGTGCAGGATGTAATGGAGGTTTTATTAATACAGCCATCACTTTTAATATAAATGGCAATACTAATTGGTTTATTCCTTCTAAAGATGAATTAAACTTAATGTATTCAACCTTAAAATTAAATAATCTTGGAAATTTTCAGAATGTACAATATTGGACATCATCACCAGCATCTTATGGAAGTTGTGGAATAGATGGTGGTGCATGGGTTCAAAATTTCTCAAATGGGTCTCAATATTCTGATTATAGGGCAGGATATCAGGGTGCAGGGAATTTACGATTAGTTAGACAATTTGCTACTGGAACTCCCTTTTCCTCTTATCTATGGTCAACCGGAGCAACAACTGCATCTATAAATGTTAATCCAACAGCTACTACTCAATATTGGGTAGATGTTACCACAAATGGAGTGACGTGTAGAAAGTTTATCACAATAACCGTAAATTCAACAACACCTGCCCCAACAGGAAATGCTTCACAAACCTTATGTTCAGGTTCCACAGTTGCAAATCTAACAGCAACTGGAACAAATATCAAATGGTATGCTACAAGTACTGGAGGAACTGTACTAGCATCTACAACTGCACTTGTCAATGGAACTACTTATTTTGCTTCACAGACAACTAATGGTTGTGAGAGTACTACGAGATTAGCGGTAACCGTTTATTTGAACAATCCAACTGTTAGTGCTTCTTCAACTACAGTATGTGGAGGGGCTAATGTTACATTAACCGCAAACAGTAATTTAACATCCTCTCAAATCCAAACAAATGTTAATAATCTTGTTAATTCAGGATTATGGAATTTATTAGTAACATATAATGGACACTACTATCTAAAATATCAATCTACAATGACTTGGCCACAAGCAAAATTATTGTGTGAGCAAAATGGAGGATATATGTACTGTGTCAATTCTCAATTAGAAAACATTAATGTATCAATTCCAATAGCTAATAGTCAAGCATTTGGAAATTTCTTATTAGGACTATATCAAGACACTATTGATGTAAATTTTTCTGAGCCCTCTGGAGGTTGGAAATGGTTGGACGGGTCACAATTGACTTACACAAATTGGGGCCAAAATGAACCAAATAATAATGGTAGCGGTGAAAATTTCAATATTATGGATTGGAATAATAATGGAGCTGTATGGAATGATATTACAGATGTTGTTAACGGAACAGTAATTATGGAATATCCCGGAATTACAACATATCTTTGGTCTACAGGTGAAACTTCACAAACAATTAACCCATCACCTAATCAAACTACTCAATATTGGGTAGATGTTACCACAAATGGAGTGACGTGTAGAAAGTTTATCACAATTAGTGTAAGTGTTACACCACCACCATCAGGCTCGTTTAATCAGACAATGACACAAGGTTCAACATTGTCCAATTTAGTTATTACTGGTCAAAATATACAATGGTATTCTACACCTTTTGGAGGGACACCACTACCATTAAACACTCCTCTTGTAAATGGAACAACCTATTATGCTTCACAAACAATAAACGGGTGTGAGAGTCAAGATAGATTTCCTGTAATTGTTCAAGTTACTTTAGGGAATACAGAATTTGATGATATTCTATTGGTATATAGTCCGAATCCAGTTATCGATATTTTAAATATTAAATCTTCGGTAAATTTAAATTTTGTTACCGTTACGAATGTTATTGGACAATTAGTATCCAATCAACCTTTCAATTCAACCGAAGTTCAAGTTGATATGAATAATTTGCCCACTGGAACTTACTTTGTTATTGTAGAGGCAGACAATAGAAAACAAACCTTTAAAGTGTTGAAGAAATAGTTAGATTTAGTTAAGTAATTAAAACCACAGACATCAAAAATCTGTGGTTTTTCACACCCATCTTCTCCACAAAAAAGCCTGAATCATTGATTCAGGCTTTTTTTATTTCTCGTTCTTCAAGTCTTCGGCTACTTTTTCCAATTCGGCGTACCAATCTTCCCCAAATTTTCTGATCAAAGCTTCTTTGACAAACTTATAAACTGGAACTTGCAATTCTTTTCCAAGGGTACAAGCGTCGTTGCAAATGTCCCAACGGTCGTAATTGACGGCGGCAAATTCACTGAAATCTTTCACACGAATCGGATACAAATGGCAAGAGACCGGTTTTTTCCAGTCGATTATTCCTTGATTGTAAGCTTGTTCAATGCCGCAAAGCGCTGTTTTTCCGTCAAAAATAACATAAGCGCAATCTTTGTTGTCAATTAACGGCGTTTCTAAATCCTGATCGGTGCCGACCACCCAAGTACCTAATCTTTCAATAGCTTCAATACCTTCCTTTCTTAGAAACGGTTTTACTTTCGGATAAATCTCCTCTAAGATTTTGGTCTCTTCTTTACTCAGTGGTGCTCCGGCATCTCCATCAACACAACAAGCACCGTGGCATGCCGAAAGGTTGCATACAAAATCTTTTTCGAGTATATCTTCGGATACTATGGTTTTGCCTAATTGGAACATAAACTAATTTTAAGAAGGCAAAAGTACAAATGAAATTGGCTTAAGTGAATTATTAAAAACTTAATTTTGCAAAAAGTAAGTGTTATGAATTTAGATTTTAGAGAAATAGCAACAGCAACTATGGTGCTTTTTGCTGTGATTGATATCGTAGGAAGCATTCCTGTGATAATTGATTTGAGAACAAAATTTGGTCATATTCAATCCGAGAAAGCATCTTTGGTTTCTGCCGGAATTATGATTGCCTTTCTTTTTGTTGGGGAAAAAATCTTGAAATTAATCGGTATCGATGTCAATTCGTTTGCTGTAGCCGGTTCGTTTGTGCTTTTCTTTTTGGCTTTGGAAATGATTTTAGGCATAAGATTGTACCGCGACGAAGAAGCGAATTCCGCCTCTATTGTTCCCATTGCTTTCCCATTAATTGCCGGTGCCGGAACCATGACGACTTTACTTTCTTTGCGTGCCGAATTCCAATCGATTAATATCATCATTGCCATCTTGTTGAACATTGTATTGGTTTATATCGTATTGAAATCTTCTTCAAAAATCGAAAAAATGTTGAGCAAAAACGGTTTGAGTATTATCCGAAAAGTATTTGGGGTAGTTTTGCTAGCTATAGCTGTTAAATTATTTGCCGCTAATGTTAAAGGACTGTTTGTCTGATTTTAAAAATTAGTATTTTTGCACTATAAATTCAATCCATGAAAATATTTACTACCCTATTAATTGTTGTTGCTTTTGCCCTGATTGCTTTCAATGTGACCATGTTGGATTTCAGTAATTTGTTTGAAGGCGATAGTTTGGTTGCCTTAATCGGAATAGCGGCTGCTTTGTGTGCTATGCTGATTCTTTTGATTTTCAGAATGTCGAAGAAAATTGAAGAGAAGCTAAAAAACTAATTTTTTTTAAATTCCAAATTCAAAGCACCAAATTTCAAATAAAATACAAATCTGAAGTGACAAACCTCAAAGGATTGAATATTGAGATTTAATTTTTGGAGCTTATTTGTAATTAGATTTTTAACATTTGTTATTTCCCTTCCTATGTATGATGTTTTAATTATTGGCGGCGGTGTTTCCGGCATGTCTTGCGCCTTACTTTTAGGTTCTGCTCAGCACAAATCCTTTGCCGCAGATAAAAAAATAGGCATCATTGCACACCAAAAGGCTTCTTCGTTACAAGATGCTTTGTTCAACAACGCTTATGGTATTCCGGCAGGAAAATTAGGTTCGGAATTGTTAACTGAAAGCTTAACTCAGCTTCAAGAATTATATCCGCACATCGACCAGATTTCAGGCGAAAAAGTAATGAAGATTGATGGACAATCCGGAAATTTTACACTGATGACCAATAAGAATTCCTATACTGCAAAAATTGTGGTAATAGGTATTGGAGCGTCTAATCCGTTTACGATTGAGGGTTTGGAGGATTATGTGATGCCACACCAAAAAGTGATTCCCGAAAAAAACCGAATCCAACTTAAAAATTCCGACCACAAAGTAACCGAAGGCATTTACGTTACCGGAACTTTAGCCGGATGGAGAAGTCAATTGGCTATTGCCGCCGGAAGTGGCGCTTCAGTAGCTACTGATATCTTGACACTTTGGAATAACGGCATTCATGTGCAAGTGCACGACAGTGTTCGAAAATAACTATTTTAAAATCGCTTGTAACATTGCATCGTCTTTGAGCAGGATTTGGTAATACTGGTTTTCACCAAATAGTTGACGAGCGAATTCTGCAGACACGTATTTTTTTACCAAAGCATCATTATTAGAAACGCTTACTTCTATACCTGACCGGGTTAAATAAGATTGGAATTTTGTAACTAAGGTTTGGTCATTGTATATTTTGCTTAAAAACATTTTAAAATCTAATCCTCTATAGGCTTTTCTGTTTTGGTCGAGTTGTTCAAAGACAAAATGACCTACTAAGCCCGAGTTGAGAATGTAAGCCAAATTTTCTTCTCCTTTTTTCACCTCTAATGGCACAAAAATATCCGGAACAATACCGCCGCCGCCATAAACAGTGCGCCCTTTTTTAGTTTTGAATTTTAACGAATCTGCGACTTTAATTTTGTCTTTGGCATACAATTCACCACTTTCAAATCGTTTTTCAAAATCGTGGACATAGGTTTCGCTGTCACCTTTGGTATAAGGTTTTTGGATAGAGCGACCGCTAGGCGTATAATAACGGGAAGTGGTCAACCGAACTGCTGAGCCGTCATCAAAGCCCATTTCGCGTTGTACCAAACCTTTCCCGAAAGAACGTCGGCCTACCACAGTGCCTCGATCGTTATCCTGAATGGCACCGGCCAAAATTTCACTGGCAGAAGCCGAGTTTTCATCAATTAAAACGTATACTCTCCCGGTTTCAAAAATACCTTCTTCGGTGGCAAAAGTTTTTTTGATGGTGCCTTTTTTGTTTTTAGTGAAGACAATTAATTCTTTGTCTTTCAACAACTCATCTGCAATTTCAACGGCTTTTTCCAAATATCCACCGCCGTTGTCGCGTAAATCGATGACCAAAGTATTGATACCTTGCTTTTTAAGTTGTTCCAAACCTTCTCGGAATTCGGTGTAAGTGTTCTCGGCAAAGCGATTAATTTTGAGGTAACCGGTGCTCGAGTTGAGTTTTAAATAAGTATCTACACTCTTAATCGGAACCACATCGCGCACTACTGGAATTTTGAGTTTTTTTCGGGCGCTTTTTCTGTAAACTGTGAGTAAAACGGTTGAGCCTTCCTCGCCTTTGAGTTTGTTGAACAAGCTGTCGGTAGGCAATTTTCTACCAAATAGTTTTGATTTATCGGCATACAAAATGCGGTCGCCGGCCAATATTCCTGCTTTTTCGGCCGGACCGTTTTCCAGCGGCCGGACCACGGTAACTGTGTCTTTGTACATGTAAAAATTCACACCAATCCCTACAAAATCGCCACGCATGAGTTCGGCTTCGGTAGATTGTTCACTGGGCGGAATGTAAACCGAATGCGGATCGAGATTGGCCAAAATGCTGTTGACGGTTAAGTCGACTATCGAATCCGAATTCACATCGTCTACATATTCATCATCTATAAAATCGATGAGTTTGTCTATTTTAGCTTTTCTAGCGTTCGCTTTGGATAAAGATCTTTCCGGAAAATTGAGCATACCGCCAATCACTACGCCCAAGGCAACGCAAGAGAACAATAAGAGTGGCAAGTATTTTTCCTTTGATTTCATGATTGGGAAAAGAAATTAAACAAGAAGATTAGGGTTGATTCCGTTATTCGAGTTCGTCTATTTTGGTGACTTCAATACCGGCTTTTCTGAGAAAATCCAAACCCGATTCGTCACGGTAACCCTTGTGATACACTACGCGTTTTATACCAGATTGGTGTATTAATTTGCTACACTCTTTACAAGGCGAAAGTGTGATGTAAAGGGTAGCGTTTTCACAAGTTTGGGTAGAGCGAGCCACTTTGGAAATCGCATTGGCTTCGGCGTGTAACACGTACCATTTAGTTAACCCTTCGTCGTCTTCGCAACAATTTTCAAAGCCAGAAGGCGTTCCGTTATAGCCATCAGAGATGATCATGCGGTCACGAACGATAATAGCGCCGACTTGCTTGCGTTTGCAGTAGGAAAGTTTACTCCATTCTGCGGCAATTCTGAGGTAAGCGATATCGTATTTTTGTTGTTTCTTTTCTTTCATTGCAAAAGTTCAAATGGTTTCCCTTTTTAGCCCCGATAAACGTGAAAATCCTTTTTAAATGGGAACCATTTGAAAAGATTGTAACAGCTAGCGGGAAAACGGATAGCAAATATACCCAAACCTTTCGCTCTAAAACAACTATTTAACCCAAATTTCACTTTGTAAAATCATAGGAACAACGACGCCGATGATAAAAGCGGAAATCATTAAAATCCAGTCGCGTTTAGAAAATTTGAGCAAGGTTTGTACCACATAAGCCAATAGCAATGCGGCTATAACCACAATGATTTGAGCGACTTCTATACCTATGGCAAACTCAAAAAGCGGCAATAGTTTATCAGTGGGCTTACCGGCTAAGATACTGTTGAAGTAGTTGGAAAACCCTAATCCGTGGATGAGTCCGAAGAAAACCGTTATGATACCGGTGACGGAAACATTGTCTTTTTTGGTGGATTTTCCGGTGTTTATGATGTTATAAAGCGCGGTAGCTAAAATGGTAATTGGAATAAGGAATTCAACAATTTCCGGTTTGATGGTTAAGATATTGAAAACCGAAAGGAATAGGGCTACTGTGTGACCAAGGGTGAAAAGCGAAATGAGAATTAAAATGCGTTTCCAAGATTTGAATTCGTAGGGAACGGTTAGCGCCAAAAGAAATAAAACATGATCGTAGGCATTGATATCGAGCACATGTTTTAATCCGATATTGAAGTATATCCAGAAATCTGACATGGTGGTTTAGGTTGTTTGTGTTGTAAACTTACAATTAATTTTTATTTTCGGTTTAAAATAAATCCTAAAATCGATAAAAAACATTTGCCAAATTGGTTTTCTGAAACAGGAAATTGGATTATATTTGCGGTACTAAAACCAATAAAATTATGTCAATTTCAGATTTATTTGATAGCGAGTTTAAAAGCAGAAATAAAGGACATTTTTCAGCTATTGTTCGCGTGGCAACCGCCGATGGCGATATGAGCAAAGAAGAGAAAGAGTTCTTGGATAAACTTGCTGTTCGTTTGGAAATCTCCGCAGCAGAATACGAAGAGATTTTAGAAAATCCTTTAAAATACCCAATCAATCCGCCGTATTTACATGCACAACGTTTGGAACGTTTGTATGATTTATCGCGTATGGTTTATGCAGATCACGTACTTGGTCCAAAACAAAAAGAAATTTTAACCAAGTTTGCTTTGGCCTTAGGATTTACTCCGGGTAACGTATCTTATATTGTTGATAAAGCGTTTTCGTTATTAGTGATGAATGTTGATTCGGATACGTTTGTTTATGAGATGACGCATATGAATAAGTAAAAGGCAAGCGGCAATAGCCAAAAGTCAACTTTAATATAAAAAGGCAGAAATGATTTATTTTTCTGCCTTTTTCTTTTTCTATTGCCTCGTGCCTTATGGCTATTGCCTTAAACGTATTTAGCCATAAACTCTTCCGCCTTTTCCACCATATTATAACTGCCGCAGAAAAATGGTACACGTTGGTGTAGTTCGGTAGGTTGGATTTCCATAATTCTCCCAAAACCGTTGGAAGCTTTTCCTCCGGCTTGTTCGGCTATGAATGCCATAGGATTGCATTCGTACAACAAACGCAATTTTCCGTTGGGTGATTTGGAACTGGTTGGATAAATATAAATGCCGCCCTTAATCATATTGCGGTGAATATCGGAAACCAAACTTCCTATGTATCGGGAAGTGTAGGGACGATCGCCTTCTTCGAGCTGGCAATATTTGATGTAATCTTTCACGCCTTGCGGGAAATGCACATAATTGCCTTCGTTGATGGAGTAAATATTGCCATCTTTGGCAAACTGCATATTCGGATGCGATAAATAAAAGGTGCCAATGGCCGGATTCAAAGTAAAACCGTTAACGCCATGCCCAGTAGTGTAAACCAACATGGTTGAGGTGCCGTAAATTACATAACCTGCGGCTACTTGTTGGGTTCCGGGTTGCAAAAAATCGGCTGAGGTTACCGGAGTTCCAATTGGTGTTACCCTTCTGAAAACCGAAAAAATAGTACCAACAGAAACATTAACATCTATGTTGGAGGAACCATCCAATGGATCCATTAATACCACATACTTATTGCTGTGGGTATTATCTGAACCAGCTACGGTGATAAAGTCATCGTTTTCTTCTGAAGCAATACCACAAACAATCTCGCGGTTGATTAAGGTTTGGATAAAGACTTCATTGGCATACACATCTAATTTTTGTTGGTCTTCCCCTTGGATATTTTGATCACCGGCGGCACCAACAATATCCACCAAACCGGCTTTGTTTACCTTGTAGTTGACTACTTTAGCAGCCAATCGAATGGAGTTGATGATTCGGGATAATTCTCCTGAAGAATACTTGAATTCTTCCTGTTTTTCGATGATAAATTCACCTAAGGTTTTGTTGCGTTCTTCCATTACGAAATCGTTGTAGTTGTGGCTGCAAATATCGCTAAATTTGTCAAAGAAAAAATGTATTTCGCAAAGAAATTATTAATTGTATTTTTGCCAAAAAACAAAATCCAATGAACATCCGAAAAGGGACGAAAGCGGATATGCAAGCGGTACTCGAATTAATTCGAGAATTGGCCGTTTTTGAAAAAGAGCCTGATGCCGTCGTGGTAACGGTAACCGATTTAGAACGCGATGGTTTTGGGGATAATCCGCTGTTTTACACTTTTGTCGCCGAGGTTGACGGAGAGATTGTCGGGATGGCGTTGTATTATTACCGCTATTCCACTTGGAAAGGCAGAACCATTCATTTGGAAGATTTAATTGTCAAGGAAAAAATGCGCGGTAGCGGTTTAGGCTTGGCTTTATATACCAAAATTATCGAGCAAGGCAAAGCCGACAACGTGCGCAGAATTGAGTGGAATGTATTAGACTGGAACACACCGGCAGTAGAATTTTATAAAAAAACAGGGGCGAAAATCCTAGCCGATTGGGATGTAGTACAAATGGATGAACAAGGGATTTCAAATTTTTTAAAAAATTTGAAATCAAATAACAAATAAGAAAAACCAAATTCCAATTATTTTGGTAATTGGGATTTATATTTTTTTGGAATTTTTAAAAATTGAAGAATGAGAATTTTTAAGTTTGGTGGCGCATCGGTTAAAGATGCCGAGGGCATTAAAAACGTATTCAGTGTATTGGAAAAAGTAGGTCATGAAGACACGCTATTGGTGATTTCCGCGATGGGGAAAACCACCAATGCGTTGGAAGTTGTGATTAAGAACTATTTCGAAAAGTCGAATGAGTTGCATTCTTCTTTACAAGAGGTCAAGAAATACCATTACCAAATTTTGATGGATTTATTCGAAGATGAAGAACACGATGTGTATTTTGCGGTGAACAGTCATTTTGCC
This sequence comes from Flavobacterium sp., assembly GCF_044373165.1. GTDB lineage: Bacteria > Bacteroidota > Bacteroidia > Flavobacteriales > Flavobacteriaceae > Flavobacterium. The sequence goes on along the minus strand of NZ_JBILQL010000007.1, from coordinate 17,583 downwards.
GATTTAGAATATTTCATCCGAAGCAATAAATCGCCAAACTATAACTTTGTCTACGACCAAGTAGTGAGTTACGGAGAGATTTTATCTACTACGATTGTCAGCCATTATTTTGCGCAAGCCGGATTGAGAAACAACTGGATTGACGTTAGAAACTTTATTAAAACCGACAATACTTATCGCGATGCTAATGTAGATTGGGAAAAAACCCAACAACTTATTGCCAAAGGCGTTAAGAAAAAAGCACTCAATATTACGCAAGGATTTTTAGGTTCCGATGAGAATAATTTCACCACCACTTTAGGTCGCGAAGGTTCCGACTATACTGCGGCTATTTTTGCTTATTGCTTGAATGCCGAAAGTGTGACCATTTGGAAGGACGTTCCGGGTGTGATGAATGCCGATCCGAGATACTTCGAAAATGCCATTTTGTTGAATCAAATTTCCTATCGCGAAGCTATTGAGTTGGCGTTTTACGGCGCTACTGTTATTCACCCGAAAACCTTGCAACCTTTGCAAAGAAAGGAAATTCCATTACATGTAAAATCTTTTATCAATCCGTTATTACCCGGAACCAGCGTTTCTAAAGGGAAAGATTTAGAGCCGCAAACACCTTGTTATATTGTGAAACGCGACCAATTGCTGATTTCGTTGTCGTCTATCGATTTTTCCTTTATCATGGAAGAAAACATCAGCGAAATTTTCGCCTTGTTCCACCAATACAAAATGAAAGTGAGTTTGATTCAGAACTCCGCCATCAGTTTTTCGGTTTGTGTGGAAGATAAATTCGGCAATTTCAACGACATGAAAAATATCTTGGCTAAAAAATTCAAAGTCGCTTACAACGAAAAGGTGTCATTGTACACCATTCGCCATTTCAACAAAGAAGCTGCTGAAATGGTTGAAAAAGACAAAACCGTTTTACTCAAGCAAATTTCCAGAGAGACGCTGCAAGTAGTAACCAAAGAATAACCATCAAAACCGCGAAGACCAAAATAAAAAGTGTTCGCGGTTTTTTATATTAAAAAGCCTATTTTTACGTTATTAAGATATGCTGAAAAAAGGGCTTTTATTGTTGGTACTATTCAGTTTTTCCGGTCTTTCGGCTCAGGAAATCAAATCGCTGTACCAAACCAAAAAAATAGTACCTTCCAAAGATACCATCGCCATTGAAAAAGTGAGTATTAGCCCGAGTTTCTTCAAATTACTCAATCGCGAGGGCAAAGAAGTGGACACTTCGTATTATAAAGTCGATTTCAAAACCGGAAAGTTATACTTCAAAAATAATTATACCGCTACCGATAGTATTACCATTCGTTACTTTAAATATCCGGAATTTTTAACCAAAACCTACAGCATTTACGACCAAGATAAAGTTGTCCCCAACGAAGCGGGTTATTTGTTTAAAACCGACCGTACTGTGAAAAAATTTGTGCCGTTTGAAGGCTTGAATACCTCCGGAAGTATCACTCGTGGTGTCACCATCGGGAACAACCAAAACGCTTCGGTAACGTCTAATTTAGACCTGCAAATTACCGGAAAAATTTCAGATAGAGTCTCGCTTAGAGCTTCAATTCAGGATTCCAATATTCCGCTACAGGAAAACGGATATTCCCAAAGATTGGACGAATTCGACCAAATTTTCATCGAATTGTTTACAGATAAATGGAACATCCGAGCGGGCGATTTATTTTTGGAGAACCGACAGTCGCGCTTTCTCAATTTCAATAAAAAAGTCCAAGGTTTAGCCGCGCGTTTCACTCTAGGCAATGAAGACCAAAAAACCGAAGTTTTCGCCTCGGCTGCTTTGGTCCGCGGACAATACGCCAGAAGTACTTTTACAGGACAAGAAGGCAATCAAGGACCATACAAATTGCGCGGCAACAATGGTGAATTGTATGTTTTAGTAATTTCGGGTTCGGAACGGGTTTATGTAAACGGAATGCTCAAAAAACGCGGGGAAAACAACGATTACATCATCGATTACAACGCCGGTGAAATTACTTTCACTTCTTTGTTTCCCATCAATTCCGAAATGCGAATTGTTATTGAATACCAATATTCCGATAGAAATTACACACGCTTCGTAACCTATGGCGGCGCGAATCATACGGCCAAAAAATGGAGTTTGGGTGGCTATTTATATTCGGAAAACGATGTCAAAAACCAACCTTTACAACAAAGTTTATCGCCCGAACAAGTCGACATACTCAACAATGCCGGAGATGATGTTAACCAAATGAATGCACCATCGGCTTTTGTTGACACTTATTCTGAAAATAAAATTCTGTATAGAAAAACCATAGTGAACAGTGTTGAGGTTTTTGAGTATTCGAATAATCCGAACGACGAACTTTACAATGTCCGCTTTACTTTAGTGGGCAATAATTTGGGTAATTATATATTGACTAACACCGCGGCCATCGGCAAGATTTACCAATATGTAGAACCTATAGCCGGCATACCGCAAGGGAATTATGAGCCGGTAGTGCGTTTGATAGCACCTACGAAAATTCAAATTGCCACCGTTTTGGGAAAATACAATCCGAATGAGAAAACGGTAGTCGATTTTGAATTGGGTGTGAGCAATAACGACCAAAACTTGTTTTCTGCATTAGACGATGACAATAACAAAGGAATAGCAGGGAAATTGAATTTCAAGCAGCGATTACTCACCAAAAAATGGCAAATTGACGCTTTTGGAAATTACCAATTGGTACAGGAAAATTTCAGAACCATTGAGCGTTTGTTCAATATCGAATTCAATCGCGATTGGAATTTAACCACTTTTTCAGGAAATCAAAGTTTAATGGTCAATGGTTTGGATTTTATTTTACCTCAAAAAGGAAAATTCACTTATCAATTTGAAAAGTTGGATTTTTCAAAGAGTTTTAGCGGGAGTCGCCATACGGTTAACGGATTTTTCAAACTCAACCAATGGAATTGGCAACAAAACACCAGCGTTTTGAACAGCGACGGGAATTTTGCGCAATCCAAATTTATTCGAAATCAATCGCAAGCGCGCTATCACTTTAAAAAGAATTGGATAGGCGGAACATTGCGTTTGGAGGACAACCAAGAGCGGTTGGTGGCAACCAATCAGTTGTCAATCTTAAGCCAGAAATTCACCGAATATGGTGGCTTTGTCGGGCGAGGCGACAGCACTAAAGTTTTTGTAGAATTAGGATATTTGCACAGGGTAAACGACAGTTTGCAAAACGGTATAGTTAAAAGAGTCAACACTTCCCAATCTTATTATTTAAAGTCGCGCTTAATTCAAAACGACAAAACCAATTTGTCTTTGTTTGTCAATTACCGCAACCTAAAGTTTGAAGAAGCCGGTCGTGAAAACGAACCGTCACTCAATTCCAGATTATTGTACAACGATCAGTTTTTTAAACAAAAAGTACAAGTCAGTACCGCATACGAAACCACTTCCGGGACAATTGCACAACAAGAATTTACCTATTTGGAAGTAGAACCCGGCCAAGGGGTTTTCACTTGGAACGATTACAATGGCAACGGAATTCAGGAGTTGCAAGAGTTTGAAGTGGCACCTTTTCCCGACCAAGCTAAATATGTTCGCGTGTTTTTGCCGAATCAAGTTTTTATCAAAACCCATCAGAATAAATTTTCTCAATCGCTCACCCTGTATCCTTCTCAATGGCAAAATGCTAAAGGATTTAAAAAGGTTTTATCGCATTTTTACAACCAAACATCCTATTTAATTGAGCGCAAAATCAGAAGAGAAGGCGGCAATTTCGATTTGAATCCGCTTCCCAATAATGGAGACAATCAATTAGGTTTGAATACCAGTTTTCGCAACAGTTTGTTTTACAATCGCGGGAAACAGAAACATTCTGTGACATATAATTTTACACAAAACGAACTTCGCGCATTGCTGACTGTGGGTTCGCAAACCAGCCAAAACCAGTCGCATCAGATTCAGTATACGCATTTGCTCAAGAATGTTTGGCTTTTTAATTTCGGAACAAAAATTAACCAAAACGGACTTTCCTCTGAGAATTATGAAAGCAAAAACTTTAAAGTCGAAGGCTATCAACTCAACCCGAAAATTTCCTATTTGTTTAATAAAAATGCCAGTTGGGATGTATTTTACGAATACCAAAACAAAGAAAATTTAAAAGGAAGTTCAGAAACTTTATCACAGCAACGCTTTGGCACTTCGTTTACTTATGCCGGTGAAAAAAAGATTACAGCTAACGGCGAGTTTTCTTTGTACCAAAATACGTTTGAAGGCGATGCTTCTCAGCCGGTAGCCTTTCAAATGTTAGAAGGATTGCGTCCGGGGCGAAACTTGACCTGGCGTTTGCTGTTGCAGAAGAATTTAACGCAATATTTGGATATCAATATCAATTACCAAGGCCGAAAATCCGAAACGAGTCAGACCATTCACACCGGAAATGTACAATTGAGGGCTTATTTTTAATTGGAATGATTTTTGTTTTCAAATTTTTATTAATTTTAATCTATAACTAATTAAGCATTATGAAAAAAGTATTTCTATTGTGTTTCTTATTCGCTTTTATAGTGAACACCACCGCGCAAGAAACCAAAGCTCAAAAAGCCAAAGCCAAGACTGAAAAAGCGGCCAAAACCAAAGCTAAAAAAGAAGCGGAAGCTGCAGTGCCCTTAAAGAAAGACGGTACACCGGATAAGCGCTACAAAAAAGACGATGTTAAATTGAAGAAAGACGGAACTCCGGATAAACGATACAAATCTAAAGACAATAGCGCTACAGCCAAAGGAGAAGCCAAATCAGCTGAAGGCAAAGCCAAAGCCGCAGCCAACAAAGCAGAAGCCAAAGCCAAAAAAGAAGTAAAAGAAAGAGAATCCAACGAAAAAGCACCTAAAAATATCAAAGACAAGGTGACAGGATCTTACAAAGGCAAAAAAGTATATACCGGTCCAAGAGGCGGTAAATATTACATCAACAAAAACGGCAATAAAACCTATATTTCCGAAGACTAATTAAGCGATACTCTTCGCCCAACGATTAAGTGGTTTTTCAATTTGAAAAACCACTTTTTTTTATGCTCAAAAGTGTCATTGCAGAAGACTTAAAAATGTTAAAATAACACTATCAGTAATTTCTTAATTCCCTTTATTTTAGGGCTTTTTGCTTTTTTTAAAAAGATTAAACATTTGAAAATCAATAAGTTAAAAATATGTCAAAAACATTAAACAAAACGGCAGTTTGTTAAAAACTAGAGCGGATTGTGAATAAGTTTGACTTTCATTTTACGTTTGGTTTGACAATCTTTGTAACAGACAGATTTCAAAAAAAATCGCCCAAATAATCAAAAAATTAATTCAAAATGGCCGCTATCGAACCAATTTTACAAGAAAACAAAAACCGCTTCGTGATTTTCCCGATCAAACATCATGATATTTGGGATTGGTATAAAAAAATGGAAGCCAGTTTTTGGACTGCAGAAGAAATCGATTTACACCAAGATTTATCCGATTGGAACAACAAGTTGAATGCCGATGAAAAATATTTCATCAAACATATATTGGCTTTTTTCGCCGCTTCTGACGGTATTGTAAATGAAAACTTAGCCGAAAACTTTGTGAATGAAGTGCAATATCCTGAAGCCAAGTTTTTTTACGGTTTCCAAATTATGATGGAAAACATCCACAGCGAAACCTATTCGTTGTTGATTGACACTTATGTAAAAGACGAGGCCGAAAAAAATCAGTTATTCAACGCCATTGAAGTGTTTCCTGCGGTTAAGAAAAAAGCGGATTGGGCTTTGAAATGGATTGGTTCCGATTCCTTTGCCGAAAGATTAATTGCATTCGCAGCCGTAGAAGGAATCTTCTTCTCAGGCGCATTTTGCTCTATTTTTTGGTTAAAAAAACGCGGATTAATGCCGGGTTTGACTTTCTCTAACGAATTAATTTCTCGGGACGAAGGCGTTCACTGTGATTTTGCCGTACACTTACACAACCACCATTTGGTAAACAAAGTGTCTAAAGCCAGAATTACCGAAATCATCACCGACGCTCTAACCATCGAAAGAGAATTCATCACCGAATCACTTCCGGTAAGTTTGATTGGAATGAATGCCAATTTAATGACACAATACCTGGAATTTGTGGCCGACAGACTATTAGTAGAATTAGGCTGTAAAAGAGTGTACAATTCTAACAATCCTTTCGATTTCATGGACATGATTTCGTTGCAAGGAAAAACCAATTTCTTTGAAAAACGCGTGGCCGAATACCAAAAAGCCGGCGTAATGTCAAAAGACACCGAAGATCAAAAAATCAGCTTCGACGCTGATTTTTAATTTGAAAATTTGAAAATTTTATAATTTGAAAATGCAGTAACCCTTTGCGCATAGGATAGTTATAAATGCTTCGACTTTCAAAAAAATAGATTTGAATTTTATGGAAATAATAATTTTCAAATCTTCAAATTACCGAATTTTCAAATCAATTACAATTAACTCGAAGTAGCGAAGGGATTCCCTATTTCACAAAACCTAACAAGTATGTACGTAGTAAAAAGAGACGGTCACAAAGAACCGGTAATGTTTGACAAAATCACGGATAGAATTAAAAAACTATGCTATGGTTTGAATGAATTGGTAGACGCTGTAAAAGTAGCGATGAAAGTTATCGAAGGTTTATACGACGGAGTAACCACTTCAGAATTAGACAACCTAGCCGCCGAAACCGCAGCATCCATGACTGTAACGCACCCGGATTATGCCCAACTAGCAGCCCGAATTGCCGTTTCTAACTTACATAAAAACACCAACAAATCGTTCTCGGAAACCATGAACGAAATGTTCCATTATGTAAACCCAAGAACCAACCAACAAGCACCGTTACTCTCAGAAGAAGTGCACAAGGTTATCCAGGAAAATGCCGAGTTCCTAAACTCACACATCATATACAACCGCGATTTCAACTACGATTATTTCGGTTTTAAAACCTTAGAACGTTCATATTTGCTAAAAATCAACGGTAAAATCGTTGAGCGTCCGCAACACATGTTGATGCGTGTTTCTGTCGGGATTCACTTAAACGATTTGGATGCGGTAATTGAAACTTACGACTTAATGTCGAAAAAGTTTTTTACCCATGCCACGCCAACGTTATTCAACGCCGGAACGCCAAAACCGCAAATGTCGTCGTGCTTCTTGTTATCTATGAAAGACGACAGCATCGACGGAATTTACGACACTTTGAAAAACACTGCAAAAATCTCGCAATCCGCCGGAGGAATCGGTTTGTCTATCCACAATGTGCGCGCCACCGGTTCGTACATTCGCGGTACCAACGGAACTTCAAACGGAATTGTACCAATGTTACGCGTATTTAACGACACCGCGCGTTACGTAGACCAAGGCGGCGGCAAAAGAAAAGGAAGTTTCGCTATTTACCTGGAAACTTGGCATGCGGATATCTTTGATTTCCTCGACTTGAAAAAGAACACCGGTAAAGAAGAAATGCGTGCGCGTGATTTGTTCTTCGCGATGTGGACGTCAGATTTGTTCATGAAACGCGTAGAAGAAGATGCACATTGGACCTTAATGTGTCCAAATGAATGTCCGGGCTTGTACGACGTTTACGGGGACGAGTTTGAAGCTTTATACACTTCTTACGAAGCCCAAGGCAAAGGAAGAAAAACCGTAAAAGCTCGCGAACTTTGGGAGAAAATCCTCGAGTCGCAAATCGAAACCGGAACGCCATACATGTTGTACAAAGATGCCGCGAACCGAAAATCCAACCAAAAGAATTTGGGCACCATTCGCTCGTCTAACTTGTGTACCGAAATCATGGAGTACACTTCCGAAGATGAAATTGCGGTATGTAACTTGGCTTCCATTTCCTTACCGATGTTTGTGGAAAACGGCCAGTTTAACCACGAATTGCTATACAACGTAACCAAACGCGTAACCCGCAACTTAAACAAGGTAATCGACCGCAATTACTATCCGGTTAAAGAAGCCGAAAATTCTAATATGCGTCACCGTCCGGTTGGTTTGGGCGTACAAGGTTTGGCCGATGCGTTCATCTTGTTGAGAATGCCTTTCACCAGCGATGAAGCCAAACAATTGAACCAAGAAATATTCGAAACCCTTTACTTCGCTGCCGTAACCGCGTCAATGGAAATGGCCAAAGAAGAAGGACCATATTCAAGCTTTAAAGGTTCGCCAATTGCTGAAGGGTTGTTCCAACACAATCTTTGGAACATCAAAGACGAAGAATTATCAGGACGTTGGGATTGGGCCGGCTTGCGCAAAGATGTAGTAAAACACGGTGTGAGAAACTCTCTATTGGTAGCGCCGATGCCAACGGCTTCTACTTCGCAAATCTTGGGTAACAATGAAGCCTTCGAACCATACACTTCTAATATTTACACGCGTCGTGTATTGTCGGGAGAATTCATTGTGGTAAACAAACACTTGTTGGAAGACTTGGTAAAACGCGGTTTGTGGAACGAAGATTTGAAACAAGAAATCATGCGCCACAACGGTTCGGTACAACACATTGAGCGCATTCCGGCCGACTTAAAAGAACTCTACAAAACCGTTTGGGAAATGTCTATGAAAGACATTATCGACATGTCAAGACACAGAGGATATTTTATCGACCAATCGCAATCGTTGAACTTGTTTATGCAAGACGCCAACTATGCGAAACTGACTTCGATGCACTTTTACGCTTGGAAAAGCGGCTTAAAAACCGGTATGTACTACCTCAGAACCAAAGCGGCAGTGGACGCTATCAAGTTCACTTTGAACAACGATAAAAAAGCGGAACCTATCTTAGCCGAACCGGAAGCGGTAGGCGTTGAAGTAGTAGCCCCAACCGAAAACGGAGAAATGACCGCCGAAGATTTTGCCGCTATGGTAGAACGTGCGCGTGCCGCCGCCGGAAATGGTGGTGACGATTGCGAAATGTGTGGTTCGTAATCAGAAAAAAGAAAAAAGAATAAAGAGAATAGAGAAACAGCTGTCAGTAGATGGCTGTTTTTTATTAATTTTAGGAGCTATTTCCCGCTTTCCGCTGTATCTTTTTCAATTCCCACGGGTTAAAACCCGCGGCAATCAAAAAAGGATGCCGCTCTAATCGGGGCTAGGGACTATCCCGTTAGGGATTTAATATAGGTAAACCATGTCAAAACAAAAAAAAGGAGTCTACACCGGCATCATCGAAAAAGACGAAAACGGCAATTATTATTGCGGCGAGTATTTATTGGATTACCAATACACCGTGGCGAATTTTAAAATCGGAGACGAAATCAATATTAAATCGGTTATCGCTAATCCCAGCGATAAAAGTTATAACCAATATCCCCAAAAATCCAGGAATTTTTTCTTGGCCAACGAAAAGGAGTAACTATGAGCAACAGGCAATACACCATACCTGAAGAGATTATAGCTTCCAACAGCAAACGCCTTACTAACGTGATCATCGATTATGTGGCACGATTAGGATTGACTTTCATTTTAGGATTGATCGCAGCCTTTTTCGGGGTTTTAACCGGACACCACGAAATCATTTCTTTTTTTGAAAACATCACCCGCTTACAGGAATTGACCATAGGTTTAGTAGTATTGTTGCTTTATTATAACGTTTTTGAAATATTTTTTGCCACCACTATCGGAAAGCTGATTACCAAAACGGTTGTCGTTGATGAGTATGGCGAAAAACCAACCACCAACGCCATTTTAATCCGCAGTATCTCGCGACTGATTCCGTTTGAGTTCTTCTCTTTTTTAGGAACTCCTTGCGTAGGTTGGCACGACAGTTTGTCGAAAACCTATGTGGTTAACAAAGAAGACTTGCGCATCAGCAAAGAGTTGTTTTATTCGTTTGAAGAAATTGGCGAAAATCCCGAAGCCTGATGATACAACTCATTCGAACCACTTCAGACCATCCCGATTTCGGACAGTTAGTAGCCGAATTAGATGCTTATTTGCGAATTCTTGACGGCGATGACCACGAATTTTACGCCCAATTCAACAAAAGCAATTTGCTCAAGAACGCCTTGATTTGTTATGAAAATGAGGTAGCGGTTGGCATCGGTGCCTACAAAGAATTCGATACCGAAACCGCCGAAATCAAACGCATGTACACTTTACCCGAATACCGCGGCAAAGGCATCGCCAAAGCCATTTTAACCGAACTGGAACTTTGGGCCAAAGAAGAAGGCTATAAAACTGCCCTACTCGAAACAGGATACATGCAAAAAGACGCCATTGGCTTATACCAAAAACTAGGCTACGAAATCACCGAAAACTTTGGGCAATACATAGGCGTGGAAAACAGCGTCTGCATGAAGAAAATCATAAAATAAAACTATCTTTAACTTCTGAAACTATAAACTACAAACCACCAACACCATGACCTGGGAACAACTTTTATCTCTAAAACGCCAAGGCGACACCGGCAAAAGATTGCGCATCGAACAAGACGACACGCGTCTCGGCTTTGAGGTTGATTACGATCGTATTATTTTTTCGTCTGCCTTTAGAAGTTTACAAGATAAAACCCAAGTGATTCCTTTGTCGAAAACCGATTTCGTTCACACGCGATTAACACACAGTTTGGAAGTTTCCGTGGTTGGTCGTTCCATCGGAAGGTTGGTCGGTAAAAAAATTATAGAAAAGTATCCGCATCTCAAAGAAGTTCACGGCTATCACATGAATGATTTCGGAGCGATTGTGGCCGCCGCAGCCTTGGCACATGATATTGGTAATCCGCCATTTGGTCATTCAGGCGAAAAAGCGATTGGCGAATATTTTGCTATCGGGAAAGGCCAACAATACAAAGACCAACTCACGTCCAAACAATGGCAGGATTTAGTCGATTTTGAAGGCAATGCTAACGGGTTTTCGGTCTTAACGAGTTCGCGACCGGGTATCGAAGGCAGTTTGCGTTTGTCTTATGCTACGCTCGGTGCTTTTACCAAATACCCGAAGGAAAGTTTACCTAAAAAACCCACCAAAAATATAGCCGATAAAAAATACGGTTTCTTCCAATCCGATGTTGCTTTTTTCAAAGAAGTGGCTGAAGAGTTGGGCATGATTTCCAATAAAACCGGCGAAGATATCGGTTACGAAAGACATCCGTTAGCCTTTTTAGTCGAAGCCGCCGATGATATTTGCTACACGATTATCGATTTTGAAGACGGAATTAATCTCGGCTTAGTTTCCGAAGATTATGCGTTGGAATACTTAATCAAGTTAGTCAAAGACACTATTGACGCGGCTAAATACCAAACCTTAACCACCAAAGAAGACCGAATCAGTTATTTGCGTGCGTTAGCCATTGGCAACTTAATTAACGATGCCGTTCGCGTGTTTATCGAAAATGAAGAAGCCATTTTGCAAGGAAAATTCCATTTTGCTTTAACCGACAAAAGTAAGTACAAAGCCCAAATGGACGACATCATCAAGCTAAGTGTAAAGAATATTTACCAAAGTAGGGAAGTAATTGAAAAAGAATTATCGGGTTACCAAATCATCAATAATTTGTTGGATAAATTCATAACCGCTTATAACAATACTTATAATGGTAAAGCCACTAATTACGACAAGTTATTAATGAAAATTCTACCCGAGAAACACCATTTGGAAAAAGAAAGTCTCTACGATAGATTGCTCCACATTTGCCATTACATCTCGATGCTAACCGACGGAAAAGCGGTGGAGTTGAACAAGATTGTGACGGCTTAATAATCTTTTGCCTTTTGGCGTTAAAAACTAAACCGGTTATCTGTTTGTTTATTGGACCACGGATGAAACGGATACTACAGATGAACACAGATAAAAATCCGTTTAATCAGTATAATCTGTGGCCAAAAAAGTTTATCCGTATAACGCTAAGAGATTGCGACTTTTGTGCTTCAATTTTTTACACAAAGACCCGTGGTAAATCCGAACGGAGCGAAGCTAATCAAAATCAATATAGTTTAATCTTCTTCCTCTTCTTCCAACAAAGTCGAAAACAGCGATTTCAAACCATCCACATCAATATTGCAGAACTGTTGGAGTTCATCCACCGTACCGTGTTCAATAAAATAATCGGGCACACCACAAAGGAAGATTTCGTTGACATAATCATTTTTGGCCGCATATTCTAAGATTGAACTACCAAATCCGCCGGTGGTTACGCCATCTTCGACCGTAATAATCGTGGAGAATTTATCGCAAATTTTGTGCAGTTTCTTTTCGTCTAAAGGTTTCACAAACCCAAAATGATAATGGGCAAAATGACCGTCGTCTTCAATTTCAGCCAAAGCTGCAGTAACATTATCCGCAATGGTTCCTGTAGAAAGAATCGCTACTTTTTTTCCTTTTTTCAATTTCTGCGCTTTCCGAAGTTCTATTTTTTGAAAATCGCTGGGGAATTTCCAATCCGCATTTTTACCGCGACCACGAGGATAACGAATAGCAATCGGATGTTTTAATCCTAATGATGCGGTATAAAGCATGTTTTGCAAATCGATTTCGTCTTTAGGCGCATAAATCATCATGTTCGGAATACAACGCAAATAGGCGATGTCAAAAACCCCGTGATGCGTCGCTCCATCTTCGCCCACCAAACCGGCGCGATCCAAACAAAATATCACGGGTAGGTTTTGTAAAGCTACGTCATGTATGACTTGGTCATAGGCACGTTGCAGAAAAGTGGAATAAATATTGCAAAAAACCACCATGCCTTGTGTAGCCATTCCGGCTGCTAAGGTTACGGCGTGTTGCTCGGCAATCCCAACGTCAAAAGCGCGATTTGGGAATGCTTCCATCATAAATTTCATCGAACTGCCGCTGGGCATAGCCGGAGTAATCCCAATTATTTTAGGGTTGTTTTTAGCCAGTTCAACCAAAGTCAATCCAAAAACATCCTGGAATTTCGGCGGTAAATGCTCCTCTGATTTTTTGATAATTTCTCCGGTAGTGGCATCAAATTTACCTGGTGCGTGGTATTTCACTTGGTCTTCTTCGGCTTGTTGTAAGCCTTTTCCTTTGGTGGTTATGATGTGTAAAAACTTCGGTCCTTTTACTTTTTTGAGTCGTTCCAACTCTTTGATTAACGTTGGCAAATCATGACCGTCAATGGGTCCGGAATAATCAAAATTAAGCGACTTAATCATGTTATTCTGCTTCGGGTTTTTCCCTTCTTTAACCGCCGTTAAATAGTTTTTCAAAGCGCCAACGCTCGGATCAATTCCGATGGCATTATCGTTTAAAATCACCAGCAAATCGGCATCGGTTACTCCGGCATGATTCAAACCTTCAAACGCCATTCCGCTGGCAATTGAGGCATCGCCAATCACGGCGATATGGTGTTTGTTTTCACCTTTAAGCTGGGACGCAATCGCCATACCTAAAGCCGCAGAAATGGAAGTAGAAGAATGGCCCACCCCAAAAGTATCATAAACGCTTTCGCTGCGTTTCGGAAATCCGGAAAGGCCGCCCAATTGTCGGTTGGTGTCAAATTTTGTTCGTCTTTCGGTTAAAATTTTATGGCCGTAGGCTTGATGCCCAACATCCCAAACCAGTAAATCTTCTGGGGTATTAAACACATAATGCAAAGCAATAGTCAATTCAACTACACCCAAACTGGCGCCCAAATGACCTTCTTTTACGGCAACGATATCAATGATAAACTCACGCAACTCTCTGGCCAACTCCAGTAATTGAGACGGGTCGAGTTTTCTTAAATCCGATGGCGTATTGATTTGTTGCAGCAATTTTTTTGACATGCCACAAATGTACGAATTGAAATTGTATTTTTGTTTTATGGAAAATCCTTTCACCGACGAGTATTTTATGAAGAAAGCCTTGCAGGAAGCCGAAATGGCTTTTGAAAAAGGTGAAATTCCTGTGGGTGCCGTTATTGTAATCGATAACAAAGTGATTGCCCGTAGTCACAATCTCACCGAAATGCTACACGATGTGACGGCTCATGCAGAAATGCAAGCGATTACTTCGGCGGCCAATTTTATCGGTGGCAAATACCTCAAAGGTTGCACTTTGTACGTTACATTAGAACCTTGCCAAATGTGTGCCGGTGCTTTGTACTGGAGTCAGATATCCAAAGTGGTTTTCGGCGCTTCCGATGAGCAACGCGGTTTCCAAAAATTAGGCACCCAATTGCATCCTAAAACCCAAGTGGTTAAAGGTGTTTTAGCTGAACAAGCTGCTGATTTAATGGTTAGATTTTTCGCGTCCAAGCGTCAGTAAAAAATTCAGAAAAATATTCTTAAAAAATTATTCATAACGTAAATAATATTTTAATAATTTTAGCGTTATGATGCTAATTGGAGCAAAATTCCAAGGCAAAAGTTCTAACAAATAATTCCTTTTAAAACGATGAAAACCAGCAAGATTCTAGGTTTGCTTGTTGCCATGTTACTGTGGCAATCCTGTTCTAAAAAATCGGCTTCCGATTTTGATTCAGATCCCTCTCTTTACAAAGATTACATTATAGGATTTTCATCGGGCTTTGTCTCGGTCAACTCCGACTTCAGGGTACAGTTGGCATTCAACAAAAGCGATTGGAAACCCAATCAGGAATTAGACAGCGATTTGTTTGACGTTTCCCCAAGTGTGAGTGGGAAAGTGGTAGCCTTGTCGCCCAACACCATAGCTTTCATTCCCAACGAAAAATTAGAGCAAAATACGCTCTATCAAATTACGTTACGGCTTTCGGAAATCACCAATAAAGTACCTAAAGAACTAGCGAATTTCAACTTTTCCGTCAAAACCATCAAACAAGATTTTATCGTTAATACCCAAGATTTGCAATCGTACAGCAAAGATTGGTACTACTTGAACGGTAATTTAAAAACCGCCGATAACCTTACGTTAGAAGAAGCCCAAAAAATTATTGAGGCTACTCAAAACGATAAAAAGCTCAAAATTAAATTTGACAAAGCTTTAAGTACGAGCACCGATTTTAAGTTTATGATCGATAGTATTCAGCGTTTTGATGACGACAGTGAGATTTTTATCAACTGGGATGGTGATGCGGTTGATATTGACCAAAAAGGCGTAGCCAAATTCCCGATTCCGGGTAAAAACCAGTTTAAAGTCTTAAAAATTGAAGTAGGTGATGCCAATAACCAATCGGTTTTAATCAACTTTTCCGATCCGCTCAAAAAAGACCAGGATTTCAAAGGCTTAGTGGCTATTGAAAACACCAACAACCTCAAGTTTGCCACCATGGGGAATGTTCTAAAAGTGTTTTACAACAAAGAACCCGATTCTAAAGTCGACCGCGGTACTACTACTGCAACCGTCGATACTGCAATGGCTGCTGTAGACACTGCTGCTGTTGCTGTGGACGAAATCGTGGAAGCCGTAGCTGCCGCCGAAACCGGATTTTCCGGAAGCAAATTAGTCGAAGTGTTTCAGGGCATTGAAAACATCGATGGCTACAAGATGAAGCAAAACTACTCCGAAAAGTTGCTGTTTGAACAAGTAAAACCCGGTGTAAAATTGCTCAAAAGCGGTACTATTTTACCGAGTTCCAACAATTTAAAAATCAATTTTGAAGCGGCGAATCTGAATGCTGTTGACGTGAAAGTCTTTAAAATTTACAAAAATAACATCTTACAATTTTTGCAAGACAACAATCTCAACGGCACCGAAAACTTGCGTAGAGTTGGGCAATCGGTAGCCAAAACTAAAATCGAACTCAAGCAAAATAACCTTATCGATTACACCAAGTGGAATACTTACGCTTTGGATTTGTCTAAGATTATCAAACCCGAACCGGGCGCCATTTACCGCGTTGAGTTTTCCTTTAAAAAAGAGTACTCGATGTACAAATGTACTTCGGTAAGCGCTGAGGACGACGAAGATTACAACAACGAGGAAGAGGAAGAACCGGTGGCTGAAGACGACATCAATTACAGCAACAGCGGTTACGATTACTACTACGAACAAGACTACGAATGGCGCGAGCGACAAGATCCTTGTACCAACTATTACTTCTACAACACCAGAGTCGGGACGAATATTTTGGCCTCCGATTTGGGTGTGATTGCCAAAAGAGGCACCGACAAATCGGTGGTAGTGGCTGTAAGTGACATTGTGACCACAGCAGGTGTTTCGGGAGCTACGGTGGATTTGTACAATTACCAACAACAAAAGATTGCCAGCTCCAGAACCGATGGCGACGGTTTGGCTTCTTTTCAATTGGAAAAATACGCCTACTTTGCTATTGTAAGCAAAGGCGACCAAAGCACTTATGTGAAGTTAGACGATGAGTTTTCTTTGTCGTTGAGTAATTTTGATGTGTCAGGCGAAACCCTGCAAAAAGGCATCAAAGGTTACATCTACGGAGAAAGAGGCGTTTGGCGTCCCGGCGATACCGTGTATTTGTCTTTTATCTTAAATGATAACGCGAACAAATTGCCGGCTTCGCATCCGATTAAATTAAAACTGAACGACCCTAAAGGCAAGACGGTTTACGAATCGGTACAAAAACTGAACGATTTAAACCATTACAAATTCGTCATTCCAACTGAAACCAGCGACATCACCGGAAATTGGGAAGCCGTGGTAAGTGTTGGAGGCGCGCGATTTTACAAAAGCATCAAAATCGAAACCATCAAACCGAATCGATTAAAAATTAAAAACAGTTTTAACGAGTCGGTGCTTTCGGCCAATAAAGAGAACATCAATAACATGCAGGTTTTGTGGTTGCACGGCGCTGTGGCTAAGGATTTAAAAACCGAAGTACAAGCGAAGTTTTCACAACAAGTTACCACTTTCAAAGGCTTTGCTAATTATGTTTTCGACGATCCGACCCGTCGATTCTACACTGAAGAAATCAATATTTTCTCCGGCAAAGTCGATGGCAATGGTAGAGCTTCCATTCCGATTAAACCGAATATCGAAGGCCAAGCGCCGGGAATGTTGCGCGCGGCTTTCATCACTAAAGTATATGAAAACGGCGGCGATGTGAGTACCGATGTGGCTTCCACGAATTATTCGCCTTACGCTACTTATGTAGGTATCAAATCGCCTGAACCCAACAAATACGGGATGATTGAAACCGGAAGAGCGAACCGATTTGACATAGTTACGCTAAGCGAAACCGGTCGCCCGCGTGCCGTGAGAAATCTGCAGGTGAGCGTTTACAAAATGGAATCGCGCTGGTGGTGGGATGCTTCCAACGATGATTTATCGAGCTACAATACTTCCAATGCGACTATCGCTTACAAGAACTTTTTTATCAATACTGATGCGTCCGGCAGAGGCAGAGTTTCTTTTGTAGTGCCGGATGACGAATGGGGCAATTATTTGGTGCGTGTAACCGATCCTAATGACGGTCATGCCACAGGTGTAAAAGTGTATATCGATATGCCGTGGTGGTCGGCCAAGTCCAGAAATACGGATGGTGAATCGGCTACGATGCTTCGTTTTTCCACTGATAAAACCAATTATGCCGTAGGAGACAAAGCCAAAATTTTCTTCCCGTCCAGCGAAGGCGGCAGGGCTATGATTTCCATTGAAAACGGAACCAAAGTATTGAAAACCATTTGGGCCAAAACCAAAAAAGGCGAAACCACAGTCGAGTTGCCGA
>NZ_JBILQL010000161.1:0-3816 GCF_044373165.1 Flavobacterium sp. | reverse complement strand
CCGAGTTGACCAGCACGCCGGTGGCGTTCTGCCCTTTCGCCTGGGCCTCTTCGATCGACTGTTCCGGGTAGCCCGCATAGGCGATGCTGCCGTCACCCCCGAGGGCAAATGTGCTGTTGGCCAAGAAGTTGAACAGATCCTTGCTCGTCCCGTCGGCCGCGCCACCGCTGGTGACACGGTTGAGGGTCAGCGTGGCGCCGTTCCAGTTTCCGTTGCCACCGTTCAGCGCCCCGAATTCGGGGTCGCTAACGGTCACCGCCGTGCCCGCATCCAGCGTCACGTAGTTGCCAACACCAGCCCAGGCCACACGGTCGCCGCTGAGGTTGCCGATGACGGGGCCCGCATTCACCTGCGGTGTCAGCTTGATGTCGTTGTTGTCGCTGCCGCCGACGTAGCTGGCGTCCAGCACCGTGCCGTTGGCCGTCAGGCTGGCACCTTCGGCCAGGCCGGCCAGGGTGCCGGTGATGGCATCGCTGCCGTCGTTGTCGATCAGCACATAGCTGTCGCCATAGGCCGCGCTGTAGCGGTGGGCGGCAGACAGGGTGGCGCCGCTGACATCGACGCTGCCCTTCACCACCAGTTGATCGTAGCCACTGCCGGCCGTGTTGCCGGCGATGTCCACCGCCAGCGTGCTGCCCGCGGCCATGGCGAGGTTTCCGTTCACCGTCAGGCTTCCAACACCCCCGTTGCTGCCGGCCACGCCGGGTGACAGGGTGGCGCCGCTGCTGACTGTGAGCGTGTTGGTCGAGTTGCTGGCGAACAGGCTGCCCGTGCCACCCAGCGTCGCGCCGCTGGCCACGGTGATGCCTGAGGTGCCCGACAGAGCACCGGTGACCTGCAGCGTGCCGGCCGACACGGTGGTGGAGCTGGTGTAGGTGTTGGTGCCCGACAGCGTCAGGGTGCCGGCACCCGCCTGCGTCACCGCCAGCGGCCCGCTGATGACGCCAGCGAAAGTCAGATCATCGGACCGGTTGAAGGTCAGGGCGTGTGTCCCTGATGACGTGACGTTGCCAACGATGCTGCCGGTGGTGCCGCCGTCGCCGATTTGCAGGGTGCCGTTGGCGATGCTGGTGCCCCCGGTGTAGGTGCTGGCCCCGGTGAGCTTCAAGGTGCCGGTGGACGAATTCTCCAGTGAGCCGGTCCCCGAGATCACCCCTGCAAACGTGACCACATCGCTGCGGGCAAAGGAGATCGAGCCATTGTTCGTGACGTTCCCGACGATGCTGCCGGTCGTGCCGCCGCTACCGACTTGCACCAAGCCGGCGGAGATTGTCGTGCCGCCGGTGTAGGTGTTGGCCCCGGTAAGCTTCAAGGTGCCGGTGGACGAATTCTGCAGCGAGCCGGTCCCCGAGATCACCCCTGCAAAGGTGACCACATCGCTGCGGGCAAAGGAGATCGAGCCATTGTTCGTGACGTCCCCGACGATGCTGCCGCTCGTGCCGCCGGTGCCGACTTGCACCACGCCGGCGGAGATTGTCGTGCCGCCGGTGTAGGTGTTGGCGCCGCTGATGGTGAACGTGCCAGCGCCAAGCTTCGTCACCGTGCCGGTTCCCGAGATGATGCCCGCGTAATTCAAGTTGCCGGTGCGATTGACAATGAGGGCGGCCTCGTTGGCGATGTTGCCCGTGATGGTGCCAGTCGTACTGCCGTTGCCGATTTGCAGCGCGCCGGCCAAGATCGTCGTCCCGCCAAAGTAGGTGTTGGACGCCGTCAGGGTCAGCGTGCCCGCACCGGATTTCGTCAGCGAGCCAGCTCCCGTGATGGCGCCCCCCAGCGTGAGGTCGTCGGATCGGTTGACCACCAGCTGAGCATGATTGGTGATAGTGCCCGCCACAGAACCTGTCGTGCCGCCGTTGCCGATCTGCAAGATACCGGAGTTGATGATGGTGCCGCCGGTGTGGGTGTTGTCGCCGGTGAGCGTCAAGGTGCCGGAAGCAGCCAACTTCGTCAGCCTGCCAGTCCCCGAGATCGCCCCTGCAAACGTGACCGCATCGTTGCGCGAGAAGCTGAGCGCGGCGTTGTTCGTGACGTCCCCGACGATGCTGCCGGTCGCGCTGTTGTTGCCGAGCTGCAAAGTGCCGGCGGAGATGATGGTGCCCCCGGTGTAGGTGTTGTTGCCGGTGAAAGTGAGGGTGCCGCCGCCGCGCTTCGTCACCGTGCCGGTGCCGGAGATCACACCCGCATACGAAATGTCGTTGATTCTGTTGAAAACAAGCGCGGCGTTGTTCGTGATGTCGCCTGATATGGAGCCAACCGAGCCACCCCGACTGATCTGCAGCGTGCCGGCCAAGATCGTTGTCCCGCCGCTGTGGTTGAAGTTCCCCGAGAGGGAGAGCATGCCCGCGCCGAGCTTCGTCAGCGAGCCGGTCCCCGTCATGGCGCTCATGTTGATGTCGTCGGATCGGTTGACCACCAGCCGACCCTGGTTGGTGATGGCGCTCGAGCTCGAGAGCGCGCCCGTGGTGCCGCCGTTGCCGATCTGCAGCTCGCCGGCGGAGATGGTGGTGGTGCCGCTGTAGGTGTTGGTGCCGGTCAGGGTCAAGGTACCGGCGCCGTCCTTGACCAGGGCCTTTGCTGACCCGGCAAGTACGGATGCGATGCTCGCGGATGTGCCAGCGCCGTTGGAAACAGTCAGCGTCCCGCCCAGCGTGATGGTGCTGCCGGCGATGGTCACGCCGTTGGCGCTGTCGAGGTTCAAGGTGTCGCCAGCGCCGACCGTGACGTTGCTGCCAAAGGTGTAGCTGCTGTTGTCGGCCAGCACCAGCTTGATGGTGTCGACGCCGGCCTGACTGACCGAGCGCGCCAGGGCCTCACGCAGCGAAAATCCATCAGTGGCATCGCCCTCGCTGTCGGTGTCGGTCGTCGAGTCGGCGTAGATGGTGGCGCTGGTGACGGTGACGTCGGCGGTGGTGGCCGCCGAGCCATTGTTCAGCGAGAAGCGGATCGTCGCGTTGCCGTAAGGGGTGGCGTTGGCGTAGCGGATGTTCCCCATCACCGACTGGACCAGCGCCGTGGTGGCGGGGGTGGCGCTGCTGCTGAACGTGATCGTCAGCACGCCGCCGGTTTGGGTGAAGGTGGCGAAAGTCTGCCCGCCGCTTTGCAGGTCTGAGCCACTGACGGTGAAGCCCACCGGGTTGAAGCTGAACACATCGTTGGCCGTGGCGTCAGCGACCCCGCCGGTGACTCGCTGCACCGTCAGGCTGGCACCGTTCCAGTCGTTGCCCAGGCCGCTGTCGCTGACTGTTACCGCAGTGCCGGCATCCAGATTGACCGTGCCGCCGCTGACCCAGGCCACGCTGTCGCCGCCCAGGTTGTTGATCGTCGGCGCGGCCATCAAGGCCGTGTAGGCATCGCGGGCCTGGGCGGTCAGAGGGAGCGTTGCCTCGATGGCTCCCGCCCTCGTCTCCAAGGCCCAGTTGCCGCCTCGCGCGGCGGCACCGGTGGCGTCGCCCGAGGCAGCCACATCGGCGCCGGTCGCCGCGGCCAGCGCAAGCACGAGGCTTTGCCCGCTCAGCCCTGCCCCGCTGTCGCAGGCGTAGATCAGGATGTCACCGTCAGCCGATAGCGCGCTGCCAATGGCCGCCAGCTCCGCCTGGCGGGCCCCCACGGCAGCGGCGTTGATGTCGGTGCTGCCAAGGGCGAAGTGGCCGGCCGAGCCGTGGGCCATCAGGTGGATGCTGTCGATGCCAGAGCGGCCCTTCAGGTACTCGGCCACCTGTGCCAGCCCGTCGCGCGAGGCATCAAGCACCACCACCTCCACCCCAGGCCGAGCGCCGGCAAGCAGCGATTCGTAGTTCGCCACGCTCGGATCGACGA
>NZ_JBILQL010000055.1:0-15817 GCF_044373165.1 Flavobacterium sp. | reverse complement strand
GTTTCCATGACAAATGGAACGTAAGCGGATTATTTAATTATGCCAATACAACAAAAATTTATATATTTGACCGCTTCGGTAAACTAATTAAACAGATTAGTTCGGCAGGTGACGGTTGGGACGGAACGTTTAACGGACAGTTAATGCCTGCCACGGATTACTGGTTTACGGTAGATTATCCGGAGCAAGGAACTATGAAGCAGTTTAAAGCGCACTTTACGTTAAAACGATAGACCAATTGAAAATAAAAAAAACACCCGTTTAGATGAGCGGGTGTTTTTTTTATGGTTATTATGGAATGTAACAATGTATCAATGTATTAGTACTTGTGGTGTGTTTGATCTAATGAACTACCTAACGTGAATCTAGCCCCGATAGGAGTGGAAATCCTCGTAGAGATTGTAACGGATAGCGGGAGCAGGAGTGAAAGAAAGACCAAAGGTGTGCTCCAAAAAAAAACGCCTCAAAGATTGAAGCGTTTTTTAAGGTCAATTTTTATAATTAAGAGTTGTACACTTTTAAAGCCTCTTTTAAAATGGCCACCGAGCGTATTAAATCTTCTTTTTTGAGAACATAAGCGATACGAACTTCATTTAAACCAACCCCGGGTGTTGAGTAGAAACCGGCTGCAGGAGCGACCATAACCGTTTCGCCGTTGTTGTCATATGACTCTAACAACCATTGTGCGAAATCATCGGCGTTTTTCACAGGCAACTGCGCTATACAGTAGAAAGCCCCTTTTGGGGTAGCTACTTTTACACCTTCAATTTTTTGTAGTTCGGTTACCAAAGTATCTCTGCGGTCTTTGTACTCGGCAATTACATCGTCAAAATAACTTTGAGGTGTTTCTAAAGCGGCTTCGCTGGCAATTTGGGCATAGGTTGGCGGACTCAATCGCGCTTGTGCAAATTTCATAGCCGTAGCCATAACTGCTTTGTTTTTAGACACGATACAACCAATTCGGGCACCGCACATACTGTATCGTTTAGAAACCGAATCAATCATAATGGCGTGTTCTTCCAAACCGGGAACATTCATAACCGAATGGTGTTTTTCGGATTGGTCGTAAATAAATTCGCGGTATACTTCGTCGGCTATGAGAAATAAATCGTGTTTCTTTACGATTTCTGCCAATTGCATGATTTCTTCTTTAGAGTATAAATAGCCGGTTGGATTACCGGGATTGCAAATTAAAATGGCTTTGGTTTTTGGGGTAATCAATTTTTCAAAAGCGGCTATTGGCGGCAAGGCAAAACCTTCGTCTATGGTAGAAATTACCGGAACTACTTTAACGCCGGATGCAATTGAAAACCCATTATAATTAGCATAAAACGGCTCCGGAATGATAATTTCATCACCTGTATCCATAGTGCTTCCCATGGCAAAAAGTAAGGCTTCGGAACCACCGGTTGTGATGATGATATCGGCTACGTCTATAGGCAGACCGTGTGATTTGTAATAGGCGGATAATTTGGTTCGGTAACTTTCAAAACCGGCTGAGTGACTGTATTCTAAAACCTTAATGTCAGCATTTTTTACTGCATTCAGGGCTACATCGGGCGTTTTTATATCGGGTTGACCAATATTTAAATGGTATACTTTGTGTCCTTTTTTCTTCGCAATTTCAGAATACGGCACCAACTTACGAATGGGCGATTCAGGCATTTGCTGACCTTTAATGGAAATATTAGGCATGTTGTTGAAATTTAGTGTTGCAAATTTGCGATTTTTTTAGCTTGAAAGCAATTCCTTATAGGCTTTAAAAATTGTTAAAATTAATTATTCACTACTGTTTTTTATTAAATTTAACCAAAATCACTTTGAATGAGATTCTTTTACTCTTTTATACTGTTTTTAATGACTTTCAACGCGTGCTGGAGTCAGTCGGGTTTTTACTTTCAAAATCATAAAAAAAAAGCAGTTATCCCATTTCAGCTCATTAACAACTTGATTTTTATTCCAATTAAAGTCAACGGGGAAACATTAACCTTTTTACTGGACACCGGAGTGGAGGAAACAGTGCTTTTTAGTCTAGACGACAAAGAAGAAGTAAGTTTATATCAATTGGAAAAGATTATGCTTAGAGGTTTGGGTGCTAACGAAGCAGTGGAAGCATATAAATCTTCTAAAAACAAATTTGAAACAGCCGGATTTACAGACAATGAACACGAAATATATTTAATCCTCGACCAAGAATTTAATTTTTCATCTCAAGTAGGTATTCCCGTTAACGGAATTATAGGCTATCATTTTTTTAAAAATCATTTAGTAGAAATTGATTACGATCATAAAAAAGTTATTGTTTATGACCAATCGTATTCAAAAATCAAAAAGCGTCTCAGTAAGACTTATCAAAAAGATACAATTTCCATTGAAAATAGCAAACCTTATTACTTATCTACTGTAAGTACAACCCGGCAAACCCGACTGTCCAAGATGCTCATTGATACCGGTAACAGTGATGCTATTTGGTTATTTTTGAGTGAGACCCAAGATTTAGCGTTGCCAGAAAAAAATATAAACTGTTTTTTAGGTCGTGGTTTCAGCGGTAATGTTTACGGAAAAAGAGCCAGAATCAATCAATTTACTTTCGGAAATCAAACCTTCAGTAATCCAATAGGCACTTTCCCCGACTCGACTTCTGTTCGCAGTGTTAATTTTGTTGCGGATAGAGTAGGTTCTTTAGGAGGCGAAGTACTTTCCAGATTTAATGTTGTCTTTGACTACGCAAGTAATAGTGTATATTCTAAACCAGGCAATAAAATAAAAGCACCCTTTAATTTTAATATGAGCGGTCTCGAAGTTCAACACGATGGTTTAGAATGGGTTGCCCAAGATTACCAAGACAGAAAAACTTCTGCGGCTGTTTATAAAGCCAATTTTAACAGTGAAAGTCATTTACAAGATAACCTTAAAATTAAGTTTGAGCTAAAACCTGTTTTCAGAATTTTCAATGTGAGAGATGGTTCAACAGCACAGTTAGCAGGGCTTCAAAATGGAGATAGAATCCTCAAAATTAACGGCAAGAATGCACATTACCTCACCTTAGAAAAGATCAATGAGCTTCTCAAATCCGAAGACGGTAAAACCATTGAAATTACAGTAGATCGAAAAGGGGTAAACTTAAAATACAAATTCCAACTCAAAAGTATTTTATAAAAAAACTCCCTTGGATTAGGGAGTTTATATTATTGCATCATCGGACTTTTTGTTTTTTTCTCCAGCAGGTTTTCAACCGGTTTTACAATTACTTCGCCTTTAATTTTTAAGGCTACACGACCTTCATCTACATTCACCGCATTGCTTTCCACAGTAATGGTTTTTCTGATTGGTCCGGGATTCATATTATATTTCACCTCAATCTTTCCGGTTTTTCCCGGCAAAATCGGCTCTGTAGGTTTTGAAGGAATGGTACAACCACAACTCGATTGTACATTAGAAATAATCAGCGGCGCATCACCGGTATTGGTAAATTCAAAAAAGCGAATTCCACTGTCTTCTTCTTTAGTGACTTTACCGTAATCTATGGTATTGTCTTTGTCTTTAAACTCAATTTTGGGACCAGTTTGGGCAAAAACCACTGCATTTACAAGGACTGCCACAATAAGTATCAATTTCTTCATAGGTCAAAAATTTACATTTGGTAAGTAAAAGTACTCGGTTTAAATTAATACACAAAAATTTAATTCTTAATTTTTTCTAAAGTCTTTATTAGTTACTTTTGCAGTTCAGTTTACAAAAGGCGTGCCAGAAGGATAGGAGCGAGTGGTCTGTGTATTTTTGTTATCCGTGTTCCTGCTGTCTGTTGCAATCTTTTTAACCACCAAGGGTTTAAAACCCTCGGCAATTAAAAAGGATTTCCACGACCATCAGGGCTAAAAAGAATCTTCCGGTACCTCTGTAATCTTAAATTTTAAATCTAAATTCTGATATCTAAAATCATATGATTCCATCACAATTCAACGCCAAAGAAGTAGAAAAAAAATGGTACGATTACTGGATGAAAAACAACTATTTTCATTCCAAACCCGACCACCGTCAACCCTATACCATTACCATTCCGCCACCTAATGTGACCGGAGTATTGCACATGGGACATATGTTGAATAATACAATTCAAGACGTGTTAATCCGTCGTGCGCGTTTGAAAGGATTTAATGCTTGTTGGGTTCCCGGTACCGACCACGCGTCTATTGCCACGGAAGCTAAAGTAGTAGCCAAGTTGAAAAGCGAAGGCATCAATAAAAACGATTTAACCCGTGAGGAGTTTCTGAAACACGCTTGGGATTGGACCAACAAATATGGCGGTACTATCTTAGAGCAGTTAAAACAATTGGGTTGTTCTTGCGATTGGGACCGAACCAAGTTTACGATGGATCCGGATATGTCGGCTTCCGTAATTCGTTCTTTTGTAGACTTATACAATAAAGGATTGATTTACCGAGGTTACCGCATGGTAAATTGGGATCCTGAAGCCAAGACTACTTTGTCCGACGAAGAAGTAATCTACGAAGAAAGACAAGGAAAATTATACCATTTAAAATACGCTATTGAAAATTCAAATGAGTTTGTAACGATTGCAACAACACGTCCGGAAACGATTTTAGGTGATACTGCCATTTGTATCCATCCTGATGATGAGCGTTATACACATTTGAAAGGCAAAAACGCTATAGTGCCCATTTGCAACCGAGTAATCCCTATTATTTTCGACGATTATGTGGATATGGAATTTGGTACCGGTTGTTTAAAAGTAACTCCGGCCCACGATATAAATGATAAAACCTTAGGCGAAAAACACAATTTAGAAATCATCGACATCTTTAACGAAGATGCTTCCTTGAATTCATATGGTTTGCATTACCAAGGCAAAGATCGCTTTGTAGTGCGTGAAGAAATCGCTATAGAATTAGAAAACATAGGCGCTTTGGCCAAAACCGAAAACCACTTGAATAAAGTCGGCACTTCAGAAAGAACCAAAGCCGTTATTGAACCACGCTTGTCCGACCAATGGTTTCTAAGCATGGAAGATTTGGTAAAACCGGCCATCAAAGCGGTATTGGAAACTGAAGAAATTAAATTGTATCCGTCGCGTTTCAACAATACTTACCGTCATTGGTTAGAAAACATTCGCGATTGGAACATTTCGCGCCAATTGTGGTGGGGACAACAAATTCCTGCCTACTATTACGGTGACGGCAAAGAAGATTTTGTGGTGGCTGAAAACATAGAGGATGCTTTAAGACTAGCTCAGGAAAAAACCAATAACCAACAACTAACAATCGACAACCTCACTCAAGACGCCGATGCCCTCGATACTTGGTTTTCTTCTTGGTTGTGGCCAATGGCCGTCTTTGGCGGAATCATGGAGCCGGAAAATGAAGATTTTAAATACTATTATCCTACCAATGATTTGGTTACCGGACCGGACATTTTGTTCTTTTGGGTAGCGCGTATGATTATTGCAGGTTACGAATACACCGGTAAAAAACCGTTTACCAATGTATATTTAACCGGATTGGTGCGCGACAAACAACGCCGAAAAATGTCGAAGTCACTGGGCAATTCGCCTGAACCATTGGAACTGATTGAAAAATTTGGTGCCGATGGCGTACGTGTAGGTTTGTTGTTGAGTGCTTCGGCCGGAAACGACATTTTGTTTGACGAAGAATTGTGCAACAACGGGAAAGCCTTTGCTAATAAAATTTGGAATGCGTTCCGACTTATCAAAGGTTGGGAAGTAGCTGATATTGCACAACCTGAAAGTTCAAAAGTGGCTATTGAATGGTACGAAGCCAAGTTGCAACAAACTTTGGTTGAAATAGAAGACCATTTCGATAAGTATCGTTTGTCTGATGCTTTGATGAGTATCTATAAATTGGTTTGGGATGATTTCTGTTCGTGGTTCTTAGAAATGATAAAACCTGCGTACCAACAACCAATCGACCGTGCGACATTTGATAAAGCGATTGAAATGTTAGAAGCCAACTTAAAGTTGTTGCATCCGTTTATGCCGTTCTTAACCGAGGAAATTTGGCAGTATATAGCTGAAAGAACACCGGAGCAAGCCTTAATTATAGCAGAGTATCCTAAAGCCATATCTTTTGATACCAAGCTAATAACTGATTTTGATTTTGCTGCCGAAGTCATAGCCGGTATCAGAACCATCCGCAAAGAGAAAAACATTGCTATGAAAGATGCAGTAGCTTTAATGGCAGTAAACCATGAAAACGCCTCAACTTATTTTGACAGTGTGATTGTAAAATTAGGCAATCTATCCGACTTGGAATATGTAACTGATAAAGTAGATGGTGCTTTAACTTACCGTGTCAAATCAAACGAATACTTTATTCCGGTATCAGGTAATATTGACATAGCTGCGGAAATTGCCAAGTTAACCGAAGAGTTAAAGTATACTCAAGGTTTCTTGCGCAGTGTACAAGGCAAACTAGCTAACGAAAAATTTGTGTCGGGTGCACCACCACAAGTCATTGATAACGAACGCAAAAAAGAAGCTGATGCGTTGGCGAAGATTGCCACGATAGAACAGAGTTTGAATAGTTTGAAATAGAAAAAGCCCCGATTGGGGCTTTTTTGTTTTTTTGCCTTTCGCAAGGACATAATATTATTAAGACCAATAAAAAAGCCGATCTTCAAGAAGACCGGCTTAGTTGGTAAAGGTAAATATATATCTTAGATAACGTTTACATTAACTGCATGTGGGCCTTTCTGACCATTTTCAACAGCATAAGTCACTGCGTCATTTTCGCGTACCGGACCGTTAAGGCCTGTAACGTGTACAAAAACATCTTGACTCCCGTTGTTTGGTGTGATAAAACCGAAGCCTTTAGCTTCATTGAAAAATTTAATTGTTCCTTCGTTCATAATAAATATTGTATTAATATGGGGTAAAGATAGTCTTTATTATTGATTTTACAATAAAAAATAAAATTTATTAAAAAAATACTAATTAAAGCGATTATATTGTAAATATTTTTCAATGTTTTTATTTGAATCAATCGCACTAAAAGATGGCTTTTGGTACAAGCAGAAGGTAGATTTTTTCATTCTCCGCAAATCACTAGGTAACCAACTTTTGTTAACACAAAGGTCTCAATAAAGGTAGGAGGAAAGCTAAGGTTATGTTTTATTCTAATTCTTATACTGTTCTTGCTGTAGTGTCATTTTTCTGAGCAAAGCTATTTGTCCCAGATGATAGTAGCTGTGTTCCAATACGCCTTCGATGTTTCGGAGTATTGTTCCGTATTTTGGGTCTATGAAGGGATGGTCGAATCTACTGTCTTCCATTTGTTCTACAACATTGGCAAACTTGTCGGCATTGTTGAGTAGTTCATTTGCCATTCTTGTCCAATCGGCTTCAGAGTTTATCGGCGGTGCTTCAAAACTGAACTTGTCGCTTATTTCTAGTTTTCCGTTTTCAAAGGCGTTGAGCAATCCATTTAGATAATAGTTGATGTGGAAAGTCAAAGCAGCTATGGTGTTAAACGTACCCATTTTTTGTGAAGCTTGTCGCCAGGTACAACTTTGGATTTGATCCTTGTAGTTGGTGTTGGCAATCCAGTATCCGTTTAGAAATACTTCCCGAAGTCGGTCTGCAAGGGTAATGTTTCTGCTCATAGTATATTTCAAATAATATTTTGTAACAGGTTAGAAATTGATACCACTATATGCTAGACAAGCTAAGTAATAGTGCATTAGGCTAAGATATAACTTTTATGGATAGTTGGGCAGGTAACGCTATTTGTTGTCAAAAAAAAATCCCGTTTCTTGGGAAACGAGATTTTTAATATTTTAAACTGCTCACTGAGCGCTGTTTGCTAGAACTGTTCTCTTCCTGCAAAGTGAAAAGCACCTTCGATAGCAGCATTTTCGTCAGAGTCAGAACCGTGTACAGCGTTTTCTCCGATGGAAGTTGCATATTTTTTACGGATGGTTCCTTCCGCAGCATCAGCCGGGTTAGTAGCTCCGATCAAAGTTCTGAAATCCTCTACAGCATTCTCTTTTTCTAAGATAGCTGCTACAATTGGACCGCGAGTCATAAACTCTACTAACTCACCAAAAAACGGACGAGCCGAGTGAACTGCGTAGAATTTTTGAGCATCAGCTACAGTCAATTGCGTTAATTTCATTGCTACAATTCTGAAACCACCTTCAGTAATCATATTTAAGATACCACCGATGTGTCCGTTTTCTACAGCATCCGGTTTAATCATGGTAAAAGTTCTGTTTGTTGCCATTTTGATAGAATTGATTTTAAATTCGGGTGCAAAAGTAACGTTTTTAAATCATTATCAAAAATAGAATTTACATCAATGTTTTATTATTTTTTGAACCATACTATTCAAAGCTGATGTAAGCTTTAAATAATAAATACCACTTGCTAAATTACTAGCATCGATTGTAAAATCAGTTTGGTTTGGAACTACAGTTTGAACAATTTTACCTGTGATGTCAATCAATTCTGTCTTATCAATAACTTGTTCGGATTGAATAGTCCAATGCGAAACTGCAGGATTTGGATAAATTTTTACAGTACTTAATGAAAAGTCTTGAGTTGATAATGAGTTGACAAACGAATAATTACCGGAAGTTCTTTCAAATGTTACATTGTAAAACCCACCAGATATAGGGATATTTGGACCATTTTGTATTCCAGTTCCGGTAGGAAAAGAAGTTGAACCCCAATTGGTTGCCCAAGTATTATCTTTCCTAAACTTTACTTCGCCTGTAATCACTTGTAAATTTGATATGGTATAAGTAAATCCGTCAGTTGTAGCTAAATCGGTATCTTCAACACCAAAGCCTCCTAATGCTGAACCTAAGATTCCAATACTGGGAAAACTAAAACTATAGGCACCGGTAATTCGATTAAATGTTACAAAAAATTCTCCTCCATTAACCGGTATTGACGGTCCGTTTAATATCGCTGTTCCATTTGGAAAAGCTGTACTTCCCCATACAAAGTTGGTAGCATTGTCCTGACGGAAATAAGCGTTTCCGCTACTGAAATTAAAGCCAGATAGGGTATAAGTGATACCATCGCTGGTCACCATATCTACATCGGCACCACCATAACCATTTTGTGAATCTACAGCTGGTCCCCAAATTCCTATACTTGGAAAAGCCGCTGTTCCAATAAAGGTATAGGTTCCGTTCACACGATTTAAAGTCACATCGTAAGTTCCTGCTATGGTAGGAATGTCTGGGCCGTTTTGTGTGCCTTGCCCGTTTGGAAAAGTATTGCCACCCCAATTGATATCCCAATTGTAGTTTTGACGAAATTTCACCAAACCGGTTGAGATTGTAAGATTTGAAATAGTGTAAGTGATATTGTCGGTGGTGGAAAGAGTAATTTCCGGTCCGTTGGTTGGCGGCCAACCGTTAACACCGCTTCCCACAATAGAAATCGTTTGGGCGTTACCTTTCCATCCAATTACAATTAAGAATAAACAAAGTAGCGTTCTTTTCATACTGATTGATTTTCACATTGATTAGTGACTAAATTTAATCAATGTTTAATTAGGAAAAAAAAGGCTGTACTCGAAAACGTTTTCGTGTTGAAAAGTTCTTGCTTTACAAGCAGATAGTCATGAAATCGGTATCTAATGGTCGCAATTTTTCGAAAATTACGGCAATCAATTCATCGCCGTAATCTAAATAAAATTCAGAGAAGTTATTGCGTCGCTCTTGCAGTGATTGGTTTGGAAAGATTTCGTTTTGTAGTTGTATGATGCGCTCTAAGGTATCGGCATGTTGCCGTTTTTCGGCTTTAAGCAATCGCTTTTCTAAATTTTCTAATCCTTTAAGTTGTTTGACCTCCTGCGCTTTTACGGCCTTACCGAATGACTTGTCGGTTTGTAAAGCAACATCGTGTAAAGCAGCAAACTGTTGTTTAAGGTATTCCTTTTGGGGAGTAAAATCCAATTTGAATTGCGACAACTCTTTGGTTTTTTGATTGAATAAATCTTGTTGATTATTGAACAAATCTGCCCATGATAAGCCTAATTTATCCGCTTTTTGCCATTGTTTTTGAGTTACTAATACAGCAGAGTTTCTAACTAAAAGTATTGGAAAGCTAACCGCATTGGCTTCAAAATTCGATTTCAATTGTAACCAATAGGCAATTTCACCACCTCCGCCAACATAACAAAGATTGGGTAAAATAACTTCTTGGTACAATGGTCGTAAAATTACATTCGGACTAAACTTTTCAGGATGGTTTTTTAAAAGTGATAAGATCTCAGCTTTAGTAAAAACCAAATCAGTGTGGTTTACTTTATAAACGTTGTCTTCCAATACAATACGCTCTCGAATAGCATCTTCGATGTAAAACAAATTAATTTCACGAGGATTAACTTGTATGGTATAGTCAAGTAACGATTTATTGGTTTTCATGACTTTTTCAAAAGCCGATTGGTCCAACAATTCCTTTTCTACATAGGGTACAAACAATTGTTTTAAAATTGCATCATCGCCATCTAATATTACCAAACCGTATTTGCCAAACAATTCATTGGCTAAATACCTTGTAGCGTCTGCCAAAGTAGCGTGTTTCAGGTAACTGTTATCAAATAAAGACTGCAAGTAAGTGGCGTTATGGCCTAACCCTAATTCACGTGTAAAAACTTCAAATACCTCATCTAAACCTGCAGTAGATAATCGGCCAACCGGTCCGTTACTTTCCCGATTCCATTTGATTTTAGTTTGTTTGAAATGGAAATAATTGATTTCTTCAAAGTCGTGGTCTTCTGAAGCCATCCAATAAATCGGCACGAAATTATAATCCGGATAAGCCTCTTTCAGTTCCTTACAAAGGTTAATGGTAGAAACAATTTTGTACAAAAAGTACAACGGTCCTGTAAATAAATTCAACTGATGACCGGTAGTAATTGTGAATGTTTTACTGTCGGCCAAAAGCGAAATATTTTTTTGGGTAACTTCCGAAATATCAAATGTTTGGTATTGTTTTTCTAAAGCGGAAACTAAAGTTTTTCTATTGTCTTTACTATTAAAGTTTTGCTCTTTTTCCGCAAGCTGCAAACTAAAATTTTCCAAAGAGGGGAACCGATTATACAATGCTTTCAATTCAGGTTTTTGCGCTAAATAATCTGTGATTAGTTTAGTGAAATATCCTGATTGTTGATAGCTGATACAGTCGGTTGGCATGGTTAATTTTTTAGTAAAAATACGGAAATCCTAAAAGCAATAAATTAAGTTAAACTTTCAGTTAAGGCGTGATTACTGAACCGTAAAGGTAATCATCACCCAAATAAAAATTTGAATTACCTCTGGTCATGGTGACCTTTTTTAAACGAATCGTATGTTGAAAACCGGTACCGAAAGTAGTAGTGCTCACTTCAATAATACCGCTCACATTGGTAATACCATCGTTGGCTAACCATTCCTGAGCCATTGTTGGAGTGGTTGGCGTAACTGAGGCACAAAAATAGGCATCGTTAACCGTTCCTGTAAACAAACGATAGGCAACTTTATTGGTCGCACTGATTAATGCGGTTCTCGGTGTAGTTGTATTAATGTTTTGAAATAGTGTACTGTAATCGGCAAGGTCTAGCACAAAAGATTCACTACCACTGAAATTAAAAATGCGGTTATCACAAGTGCTTTTTTCAGCTTCTTCATCAAAACCGAAAGCTAAAGGAGAAACCGAAGTAGTATAGTTACCGAAAGTATAAGTTTCATACACTTGTGTGCCATTAGGTTTTTGGAAAGTGATGTCTTTGAAAACAATAAAATGTTTGTAGCCGGTAATTTGTGTTATTCCGGTGGTGGCATTAACTGTTTTTACAGCCGTGGTTGTAATTTGTACCGTTCCGGCAGTAGCATTCCATTCTTCTAATAAATTAGGCGTAGCCGCTGGAATTGTTGGGCAAATATTATCCTGACTCGCGGTACCATTATATTGGCGGTAAATGACTTGAATTGTGCTATTGATATTTACTTCAATGGGATTTCCTTCCGGAGTTTCATCATTGATAAAAGTACTGGCCGGGATAGCTAAAATAAGCATTTCGCTATCTTTTACTTTGTAAATTACGTCTCTGCTACTGCATTTTTGAGCGTTTACTTCGCTAAAATCGATAGTGTCAACAGTCAAATCACCGTCGTCGCAAGCGGTGATTAAAAGTAAGGCTGTGAATATCCCTAATAGTCGTTTCATGGATGGTATATTTTTTAGCAAAAATAACTTTTTTACCCTATTAAATGTATCTTTTATCATTTAATTAGGATAGTCGTTTTATATTTGCACCATGCAAAAAGTATATCTTGATAACGCCGCAACTACGCCTATTCGTCAGGAAGTAATAGACGAAATGGTGCGCGTAATGCAAACTGATTTCGGTAATCCGTCTTCTACGCACAGTTCGGGACGAAGCGCCAAAGCTGTGATGGAAACTTCGCGTAAAACCATTGCCAAGTTACTACATTGTTCGGCTTCTGAAATAGTGTTTACATCGAGCGCAACAGAGGCAACTAATTGGATTTTGAGAAATGCCGTAAAAGATTTTGGCGTAAAAAGAATCATTACTTCCAAAGTAGAACATCACGCTACTTTGTACACGGTTAAAGCCCTGGAAGAAGAATTTGGTATTACTGTTGATTTTGTCAATGTTAATACTGACGGTAGTTTAGATTATCAACAGTTGTTCGAATTATTACAAGACGAAACCAAAACATTAGTTTCTTTAATGCATGTAAATAACGAAACCGGTGTAGTTCACGATGTGGCCAAAATTGCATCGCTTTGCCAAGTACCTCATGTCTTATTTCATTGCGATACCGTTCAATCTGTAGGGAAATCAGTAATTGATTTGCAACAACTTCCCGTTGACTTTTTGGTGTCGAGTGCACACAAATTCCACGGTCCGAAAGGCATAGGTTTTGCTTTTGTTCGTAAGAGTTTGGTGTTGCAACCGTTGCTTTTTGGCGGTGAACAAGAAAAAGGATGGCGTGCCGGTACCGAAGCAGTACATCAAATTGCCGGTATGGCTAAAGCTTTGGAATTAGCGTATGAGCATATGGAAGAAGAAACCAAATATATTGCAAACTTAAAATTGTATTGTTGGGCTGAATTGCAAGCAGCGTTTCCTCAAGCAAAGCCCAACGGAACAAATACCTTTTACAATATTCTAAATGTTGTTTTACCATTTTCTGCTGAAAAAACAGCCATGATTTTGTTTAATTTAGATATGAAAGGTATCGCGGTTTCTCGTGGTAGCGCCTGTCAGAGCGGTAGTATTAAGCCCTCGCATGTGTTGGCAGAGATGCTGTCGGATGCTGATTTGGTTAAACCCAGTTTGCGAATTTCTTTTAGTCATTACAATACCAAAGCCGATATTGATTACTTAATAAAAGCGCTGCAAGAAGTATAGTTCAGGTTTGATTTTATTACTTTTGAGGTATTAAATTGTATATTATGAAGAAATTACTTTTAACCACAGTGCTTGCTTTGAGTTTCTCAACAGTAAGCTTTTCCCAAAAGAAAGGTGACGTTGAATTTGGTTTCAACGTTGGTTATAACGCTTCTACGATTTCCAACTCAGATGTTTCGGCAGATGAAGCTTCCGGATTTAACTTTGCCGGATCTTTAGATTACTATTTCTCAGAGCGATGGAGTATCAAAGGAAAGTTAATATACGACCAAAAGGGTTGGGATAACGGCTTTATGGAAGATACTAACGGATTTGATTATGTAACCGATTTCAATATTAATTATTTAACGGTTCCTGTTATGGCCAATTGGCATTTCGGTAGAAAGAGAAATTGGTTTTTAGAGTTTGGCCCTTACGTGGGTTTTTTGTTAAATGCAGAAGATGTTCGCTTCGGAACTGATGTAACAGACGCTTTTAATCCAACTGATTTTGGTTTGGCGTTGGGAATTGGCGTGAAAATCCCGGTTTCTAATAAAATCAAGTTATTTTTTGAATACGAAGGTCAGGGAGGTTTTAACGATGTTTTTAAAGTAAATGATTTTTCCAGTGTCACTAACAGCCGATCTAGTTTAAATGTCGGAATCAATTTTTTAATGAAGTAATAGTTTAAAAAAAAATCTGCTCTGAAGCGGATTTTTTTTTTTGGATATTATTTTCCGGCCGCGGCTTTCTTTTTGGCTTTCTCTTGTTTTTTGAAATAACCACGGAATAAGAAATTGCTTTTTAAAGCTTCTAAATTCTCATTGAGTTTTTGGCTGGCCTGATTGATGTTGGTCATGGTCGAATCAATTTGTTTCACCAATTTCGGATCGTTTGACAAATAGTTAATGGCGCCTTTTCCTTCTTTGATGTTGGAAATGGTTGCATTTAAATTGGAAACTACTTTGTTAATTTCTTGACTGGAAGAATCCAAATTGGTTACAATATGTCTGATTTTGTTGCCAACCATTGTATCTTTTAAAACACCAATAACGTTGTCTTTGTGGTCTAAATCCTCTATTTGACGGTTAAGTTTGTCCATGGTTTGACTGGTTTTCTGACTGGTAATTTTAAGATTGTAAATTGTTGTTTTTAAATCGTTTGCCATGGCAGAGTCGCGCAATAACAAACCAATTGTTCCTTTTCCGTTATGAATATCGTTGGTTATTTTCAGTAAATCAGCGGTGAGTTGGGCTGCATTTTGATTGGTTACATTCAAAGTGCTCAACATATCATCGGTACGAATGCGATTATTGGATTTGATAAAATCGCCGGATTGTACCGGTAGAGCATTTCCTTTACCCGGAATGATATTGATGATAACGCTGCCTACCAATCCATCTGAACCAATAGTTGCTACAGCATTTTTTTTAATATGTGGGAAAACAGTTCGGTCAATCTGCATTTCTACGTTAATGGTGGAATCGTTGATGATTTCTATCCCGCGTACGGTTCCAACGTTGATGCCGGAGTAGCGAACATTGTTACCCAATTGTAAACCGGAAACATTGTTAAAAACAGCCGTCAGCGGTTCGGTTTTGCCAAACATTTGTTGTTTGGTGCCGATAAAATAAATGGCTAACACAAACAAGGATAGACCAATAATTACGAACAGACCAAGGCGGATTTTTTGAGAAGCTGTTTTTTCCATAGGACTAAGTTATTTAAAAAAGGCTTTGATTTTAGGATCTTCTGAAGTTGATAGTTCCTCAAATGTTCCTTCGGCATAATTAATATTATCTATTAGCAGTATCATTCTGTTGGCGATGACTCTTGCGCAATCTACATCATGGGTAATGATAATAGAAGAAGTGTTATATTTTTTTTGTATCGACATCATTAATAAAATGATTTCTTTGGAAGTTATCGGATCTAAACCAGTGGTAGGTTCGTCATACAAAATGATTTTGGGTTGCAGTATTAAAGTGCGAGCCAAGGCAATACGACGTTTCATACCTCCAGATAATTCGGCAGGCATTAAATCGATGGCGTGGGCCAGACCAACATTTTCCAACGCTTCCAATACTAATGGCGTAGTGTCTTCAATGATTCCGAACTTTTTGGTATGTCGGCGCAACGGAAATTCTAAATTTTCTCGAACCGACATAGAATCATACAAAGCACTGCCTTGAAACAAAAAGCCGATTTCGGTACGCAATTCATCCAATTCCCAATGTTCGAGTTGGTTGATGTTTTTCCCCATTACGGTAATGGTTCCGCTGTCGGGTTCTTCCAAACCAATTAAGCATTTAATCATTACCGATTTGCCCGAACCCGATTTGCCCATGATGACCAGGTTTTCACCTTCGTATAATTCCATATTGAAGCCTTCGAGTACATGATTGTCACCAAAGCTTTTTCGGAGC
>NZ_JBILQL010000160.1:0-3896 GCF_044373165.1 Flavobacterium sp. | reverse complement strand
CGCGGGCCCGCCGAAGCGCGTGAAGGCCTCCACCTTGCGTTCCAGCCCCAGGTGGTGGCTGGTGCTGCTGAGCACCACCTTGGCCGGGTGCGCCGGGTGCCGCGCCAGGTAGCGCTGCGCGACGAAGCCGCCGAAGCTCTGGCCCAGCACGATGGGCTTGCTGATGCCCAAGGCGTCGCAGAGCTTCACCACGTCGTCGGCGAAGGTGTCCAGCGTCCACTCGGCCGCGGGCCTGCGGTCGCTGCGGCCGTGGCCGCGGTGGTCGACGTAGACGATCTGCGCCACGTCGGCCAGGCGGCTGAACAGCGGCTTGAAGCTGCTGTGGTCGTAGCCCGGGCCGCCATGCAACAGCACGAGCGTGGGCTTCTCACACAGCTGCGGGCCGTCGGGCACGAAGCCGGGGCCTTCGATGTCGACAAAGAGGCGCACGCCGGGTTCGATGGTGATGAGCATGGGTTCCGGAAGCGAGGTTGAAAGGGGCTCGGCCGCAGGCCTCAGCCCGCGGGCACCGCCAGGCGCACGAAGGCCTGTGCGGCAGGTGAGAGGGCGCTGCGTTCGCGCAGCGCCAGCAGCAGGTGGCGTTCGGTGCGCATGCCGCTGATGGGCGCCAGGGCCAGGCCCAGTGCGCGCACGTAGGGCGCAGCGCCTTCGCGCGGCAGCACCGCCAGGCCGAGGCCGGCGCTGACCATGCGCGCCATGGCGTCGAAGCTGCGCACCTGCGCGCGGATGCGCAGCGGCCGGTGCGCGCCTTCGGCCGCCGCGGCCAGCTGCCGCGTGAGCGAGGTGGCGCGGCCGAAGGCCACGAGATCGTGCGCCAGCAGCGTGTGCAGCGGCACGGGCGCACCACCGTGTTCGGGCGCGGCCAGCGCGTGGCTGGCAGGCAGCATCAGCACCAATTCGTCGGTGTGGCACACCAGGGTCTGCAGGCCTTCGGCGGCGGTGTTCTCGCCGATGACGGCCAGCTCGGCCGCGCCGCGCGCCACGGCGCGCACGGCGTCTTCGCTGATGGCGTCTTCCAGGTCCAGCACCACCTGCGGGTGGGCCTGTGCAAAACGCGCCAGCAGCGCCGGCAGGAAACCGCCGAAGGCCGAGGTGTTGGCCCACAGCCGCAGGTGGCCGCCGGTGCCGCGTTTGACATCGCCCATGGCCAGCGCCAGCTGCTCCAGGCGCGCCACCATCTCCACGGCATGCGGCAGCAGCGTCTGGCCGGCATCGGTGGGCACCACGCCGCGTTTGCTGCGTTCCAGCAGCGGCGTGCCGACGTGGGCTTCCAGCTCGGCGATGCGCTTGCTGGCCGCGGCCAGCGAGACATCCAGCCGCTCGGCGCCCGCAGTGAGGCTGCCGGTGTCCACGGCGGCCACGAAGAGGCGCAGCGTGGTCAGGTCGAAGCGGTTGAGGTTGATGGCCATGGTGCGCGGTGCAGCCTTCGATGCTCAACCAGCGGTTGAGGATGTGTCAACCAGATGTGTACCCATGCCGGCGCCTGCGCCGCCACCATGCGCCCGTCGTGCTGCAGGAGCCCAGCGCCCGCAGCCGCGTCCTCAAGACCACAAGACCGGAGACCTCTCGATGCGCCACCCCCGCCGTGCCCTGCTTGCTGCTGCCGCCACCCTGGCGGTGTCCGCGTCCTTCACCGGCGCCGCCTTCGCCCAGGCCTACCCGGCCAAGCCCATCACCCTGATCGTGCCCAACCCGCCGGGCGGCGTGGTGGACACCTCGGCGCGGCTGCTCGGCGACCCGCTGGCCAAGCTGCTGGGCCAGGCGGTGGTGATCGAGAACAAGGGTGGCGCCAGCGGCAACATCGCCTACGGCCAGGTGGCCAAGGCGCCGGCCGACGGCTACACGCTGCTGATCAGCTACTCGGCCTACCACGTGGGCAACCCGTCGATGTTCAGCAAGCTGCCCTGGGCGCAGAAGGACTTCGTGCCCGTGGCGCTGCTCACCGCGGCCACCAACGTGATCGCCGCACACCCCAGCGTGCCCGCGAACACGCTGAAGGAGTTTGTCGCCTACGTGAAGGCCAACCCGGGCAAGCTGAACTACGCCTCGCAAGGCATCGGCTCGCTGTCGCACGTGGGCACCGAGCTGCTGCAGGCCAACACCGGCACCGACATGGTCCACGTGCCCTACAAAGGCAGCGGCGCCGCGATCGCCGATGTGCTGGGCGGCCAGGTGCAGGTGTTCATGACCACGCCGCCTTCGGTGATGCAGCACGTGCAGGCCGGCAAGCTGAAGGCCTATGCGGTCACTGGCAAAAGCCGCCACCCCGGCCTGCCCAACGTGCCCACCACGGCCGAGGCCGGGCTGCCGGGCTTCGAGGTGGAGGCGTGGGTGGGTCTGTTCGCGCCGGCCGGCACGCCGCCGGCCGTCATCCAGCAGCTCACCGAGAAGGTGAAGGCCGCGCTGGCCACCCCCGAAGCCAAGGCCGTTGCCGAGAAGACCGGCATCGAGATCCGCTACATGGACCCGGCCGGCCTGGCCAACCTGGTGACGAAGGAAACCGACTACTGGGCCGGCGTCATCAAGGCCAAGAACATCAAGGCAGATTGAGCCCCGCCATGCCGCGCACCCACTACCGCATCGGCCAGATCGTGCCGAGCTCCAACACCACGATGGAGACCGAGATCCCGGCGATGCTGCGTGCGCGCGAAGGCGTGGCGCTCGAGCGCTTCACCTTCCACTCGGCGCGCATGCGCATGAAGCACGTCACCAAGGACGAGCTCGCGAAGATGGACGCCGACAGCGACCGCTGCGCGCTCGAACTGAGCGACGCCCGCGTGGACGTGCTGGGTTATGCCTGCCTGGTGGCCATCATGGCCATGGGCCGCGGCTACCACCGGCAGAGCGAACAGCGGCTGCGCGCGCTGACGCTGCAGAACGAAGGCCCGGCGCCGGTGGTGACGAGCGCCGGCGCGCTGGTCGAAGGCCTGCAGGCCCTGGGCGCGAAGAAGATCGCCGTGCTCACGCCCTACATGAAGCCGCTGACGCAGCTGGTGGTCGACTACATCGAGCACGAAGGCATCGAGGTGCTGGACGCGCTGAGCCTGGAGATCAGCGACAACCTGGCCGTCGGTGCGCAAGACCCGCGCGCGCCCATCGAGCTGAGCCAGCGCCTGAACATCGCCAACTGCGACGCCGTGGTGGTGTCGGCCTGCGTGCAGATGCCCAGCCTGGCCAGCGTGCAGCCCGTGCAAGACCGCATCGGCCTGCCGGTGGTGAGCTCTTCCGTCTGCACCACCTGGCGCATGCTGAAGGCGCTGCAGCTGCCGGCGGTGTCGCCAGGTGCGGGCGCCTTGCTGTCCGGCGCCTACTGATAGCGGCGGGGGCTGCTCGCATGGTCACCCGCGACGCGCTGCAAGGCCTGAAGGTGCTGGAGCTGGGCCAGCTGATCGCCGGCCCTTTCGCCGGCAAGACGCTGGCCGATTTCGGCGCCGACGTCATCAAGATCGAACCTGCCGAAGGCGGCGACCCGCTGCGCAAATGGCGGCTGCTGCGCGAAGGCACCAGCGTCTGGTGGGAGGTGCAGAGCCGCAACAAGCGCAGCGTGGCGCTGGACCTCAAGACGCCCGAAGGCCAGCAGGCCGTGCGCGCACTGGCGGCCGAGGCCGACGTGCTGATCGAGAACTTCAAGCCCGGCACGCTGGAAAACTGGGGCCTGGGCTGGGACGCACTGCACGCGCTCAACCCGAAGCTCATCATGCTGCGCATCAGCGGCTTCGGCCAGACGGGGCCGAACGCTGCCAAGCCCGGCTTCGGCGTGCTGGGCGAGGCCATGGGGGGCTTGCGACACCTCACCGCCGAGCCCGGCCGCGTGCCGGTGCGCGTGGGCGTGAGCATCGGCGACACGCTGGCCGCACTGCACGGCGTGATCGGCGTGCTGACCGCACTGCGCCACC
>NZ_JBILQL010000159.1:0-3915 GCF_044373165.1 Flavobacterium sp. | reverse complement strand
ATCTGCTACTTTCACGAATCCAGCGATGTTCGCACCTTTCACGTAATCGACATATCCATCCTCACGTGTACCATACTTCACACATGCTTCATGGATAGACACCATAATTCCGTGCAAACGTTGGTCAACTTCTTCGCTGCTCCATGACAAACGAAGTGAGTTTTGAGACATTTCAAGTCCTGATGTTGCAACACCTCCTGCATTCGATGCTTTTCCTGGAGAGAAAAGAACTTTAGCAGCTTGGAATGCTTCAATCGCTTCTGGAGTAGATGGCATGTTCGCACCTTCAGCTACACATTGAACACCATTTGCGATCAATACTTTCGCCTCATCACCATTCAACTCATTTTGAGTAGCACATGGCAACGCGATGTCTGCTTTCACTTCCCAAGGACGCTTACCAGCAACAAATGTTGCAGATGGGTACTGCTTCACATATTCAGAGATACGACCTCTTTTCACATTCTTAAGCTCCATAACGAATGCCAATTTCTCCGCATCGATACCAGCAGCATCGTAGATATATCCTTCAGAATCTGAAAGAGTTACTACAGTAGCTCCAAGTTGAGTTGCTTTTTCACAAGCATATTGCGCAACGTTTCCAGAACCAGAAACAGCTACTACTTTACCGTTGAAAGAATCTCCTTTCACAGCAAGCATCTCTTTTGCGAAATACACTGTTCCGTACCCTGTCGCTTCTGGACGAATCAAAGAACCACCCCAGTTACGCGCTTTACCAGTAAGAACACCTGTAAATTCGTTACGAATTCTTTTGTACTGACCGAACATGTATCCGATCTCACGTCCACCAACACCAATATCACCCGCAGGTACATCTGTATCAGCGCCAATGTGACGGCAAAGTTCTGTCATGAATGATTGACAAAATTTCATCACTTCATTGTCTGACTTTCCTTTGGGATCGAAGTCAGAACCTCCTTTTCCACCACCCATAGGCAATGTAGTCAACGAATTTTTGAAGATTTGTTCAAATCCTAAGAATTTAAGGATAGAAAGGTTCACAGAAGGGTGAAAACGCAAACCACCTTTGTATGGTCCGATTGCAGAGTTAAACTCTACTCGGTATCCACGGTTTACTTGCACATTTCCGTTGTCATCCAACCAAGGAACACGGAAAATGATTGTTCTTTCTGGCTCAACGATTCGATCTAGAATCTTTGACGCTTTGTATTTTGGGTTCTCCTCAATAACTGGGATTACCGCCTCTGCTACCTCATGAACAGCTTGGAGAAATTCTGGTTCATGTCCGTTCTTTGCTCTCACGCGATCCATGAACGCATCGATCTCTGCTTGATATTTACTTGACATTTTTTAAAATATTTTATTGGTCGGGCAAATGTAATGAATATTTTAAGGAACTGATATCTGGTATTAATTTGTTCATGGATATCGGTTATCACCTAAATTTATTTTTTTTATACATTATTGATTAACAATAACTTAAAATGATTTTAACTGAAGATTTTTATTAAACAGCAACTTTATATAAATTTGTTCGTCTACTGACTAGTGTAAACTGACTAAAAATCATGAGAAAATTACTTCTTTCAATCGTTCTATTTTTGGCTTTTGTGGGTATGAACATGGCCCAAGCCCCACTGAGTCTTTGTCTTGGAGAAGATGCAACTGTATGTGCTGGAACACCTGTCACAATCAACAATTGCAGTACAGGAGGAATAGGAGGAACAGGTTCCGCAGGTTTATTCATGAATTCCCCAACGAATGTTTCCTTAGGTGATGACGTTTATTCTGGTATTGTAAACATCGGTTTCACTTTTAACTTTTACAACAACAACTACACTCAACTGGTTATCGGTTCGAACGGATTGGTTTCTTTTGATCTCAACAAAGCAGGCCAATTTTGTACATGGTCACTTGGCGGATATGGCCCATTGCCAAATGCAACTTTTGCTGACGCTCAAAATTCAGCAATGGGTTGCTATCAGGACATTAACCCTGGTGCTGGTGGACAGGTTTCCTATCAAACGATTGGAACCGCGCCCAACAGGAAATTCTTAGTACTCTACAGAGAAGTGCCTACATTTCAATGTGCACAGTGTTCTTATCTTGCTATTGTTCTTTACGAAACAACAAATGTTGTAGAATTTCACATTGGCAACAAGCCATCTTGTCCAAACTGGAATGGAGGTCTTGCGATACAAGGAACAGAAAATCCATCGGGAACAATTGCACACATCACACCAGGAAGAAACAACATCGCTTGGACTACAAATCAAGACGGAAAGCGCTTTACACCTGGTGCTCCAGGTGTTTCGGGTGGATATACCATTACAACAATTCCTTATTTGTTAGTTTATTCTGCAGGAACAGGAATGGGCTGGGCCAATACCTTAGGTCAAACATTCCCCTACAACAATGGTGTTTTACCTGTACCAGTTGTGCCAGCAGGAACAACGGGTTACTTCTTGACAGGATCTGCGTGTGGAGCGAGTATAGGTTCAATTACACAAGATACAACATGGTTGACACGCGTTTCAGCTACAGTAACAGCAACCTCAACACCTGATATATGTAGCTCAAGTATCGGTACTGTAACTGCGGTGCCTGGAGTCGGCATGCAACCTTTCACATTCACCTGGCCTACATTGGCGTCAAGCGGTGCAACCGTTACGGGTGTTCCTGCTGGTACATATACCGTAAGTGCGGTGGACGGCATGGGGTGCACTGCGACAGCAACTGTGACAGTAGGAGATACACCTGCAACTTTCAATTCATCATCAACATTGGTTTCTTGTCCAGGTGGTTCTGATGGAACAGCAACCGCGACAATGACTCCACTACTTGGAAACGTTACGTATTTGTGGAATGACCCATTGCAACAAACAACACAAACAGCTACAGGGCTTTCCGCTGGAACCTACAATTGTACAGTTACATCGGATGTTGGATGTCAGGACATTACAACAGTTGTTGTTTCCGAAATACCCGGAATGATTTCTACCATTGCATCTCAAACAGATGCGACTTGCAACTCGGGAGATAACGGAACTGCAACTGTCACGATTACGCTAGGAACTGCACCTTATTCTTATTCTTGGGATCAGTCTATTTCAACAACAAATAGTGCCAATGACCTTGTTGCTGCTGATCACACAGTAACCATAACAGATGCAAACGGATGCGTTATCACCCAATTGATCACTATTAATGAACCACCTTCATTGGAAATTCAATCGATTACACCAACAACACAAATTTGTCCTGAAGATGACATTGAGTT
The DNA here is from genome assembly GCF_044373165.1 of Flavobacterium sp. GTDB lineage: Bacteria > Bacteroidota > Bacteroidia > Flavobacteriales > Flavobacteriaceae > Flavobacterium. Next base: position 653 of record NZ_JBILQL010000159.1, on the reverse strand, counting down.
GTTCGTGGTTGGTACAGGGGGGTCATCGCCTTACACCTTTACTTGGTCTGAAAACGGCACTCAAATTGGCACGGGAACATCCATCATTGTTGATCCTGAATTTACGAATACAGAGTATTGTGTTGTAATGAGCGAAGCATGTGGATCTCCAACTGACAACACATGTACAATTATTTATTTCCCTACCCCAATTGTCCCAAACATTTCCTCAAATAAAGTAGAAGATTGTACGCCAGCCTTTTTTGAATTCAACAATACATCTTCAAATGCAGGAGAAATTGCAACAACTTTCTTTGAGTTCTCTGATGGAACAAGTATTTTAGAACAAGGAACAGACTCTACTAGCAATTGGTTCGAAATTCCAAGCATGTATTCTGCGAACATGACAGTAACCTCAATTTATGGCTGTGTCTATACAGCTTCCTTCATAGATATCATTGAAGTACGACCATTACCAGTTGCTGACTTCACTTTCTCTTCGAATCCAGCGACGTTTTTCGAAACGACCATTCAACTACAAGACAGATCATCTGCAGACGTAATTGATTGGCAATGGTTAAGTCCTGGTGCTAGTCCATCCTACAGCAATTCTCAAAATCCTGTATTTATTTATCCAGAAGGTGTTGTAGGTGTTTATCCTGTTACTTTAATCG
>NZ_JBILQL010000054.1:0-16381 GCF_044373165.1 Flavobacterium sp. | reverse complement strand
TTGTGATTTGATTTTCAAAAATGCTTATCAAAATGTTGCGCCTTCAATGTATCTCTACAGCGTTTTCAAAGATAAAGGATATGCTAACTTATTGCACATACCAAATTCATTAGAATTGGGCAATTATCGGTTCGATCGGAAGGTATTTGATTTTCCCAGAATTTTGTGGGTGCGTTCTTTTGCCCAACTTTACAACCCGGTTCTTGCCGTGAAAGTGTTGATAGCCATTCAAAAAAAATACCCTTTGGCAAAACTTTGCATGGTAGGTCCCAAAAAAGATGAAAGTTATGAGACAACTGTAGCTTATGCTAAAGACAATAACGTGGCAGTTTCTTTTACCGGTAAACTGTCTAAAAAAGAATGGGCTAATTTGTCTGCAGACTATAATTTGTTTTTAAATACCACACATTTTGACAATACGCCTGTTAGTGTTATGGAAGCCATAGCGCTGGGTTTGCCGGTGGTTTCCACTAATGTTGGCGGTATTCCTTTTCTATTACAGCATGAAAAAAATGCTCTTTTGGTTGGTGATAATGACTTGGAAGATATGGTTGTGCAAATTGAACGATTATTTAATGAACCTCAATTGGCTAATGCCTTAGTGACCAATGCTTACAATTTGATACAAGGATTTGATTGGAGTATTATCAGAAAACAGTGGATTGATTTACTCCGATAGTTCGTTATTATTTATTAACTTGCGCTTCAAAATTGTGAATTTCTTCAAATGCAAAAACGCAAAGACATACACTTTGAAATATCGGAGAGAAAGGTTTTATTGAGAATCTTCGACTTCCTTTCGGTGCTTTTTTCTTTGTATTTTGTCGGGATTATTTTCCAGTTCGATTATTTTAATATTTCAGCCACCAATTTTTATTGGACCATAGTCCTCGGACTGTATTTACTGTTTTTCGGTTCAGTATTCGAAATGTACAATCTGCAAGTAGCCAGCAATCAGTATCAAGTGATTAAGAGTATCATTCTCACAACTTCAACTACGGTTTTATCCTATTTGTTGACACCTTTGTATACTCCGGTTTTGCCTTCCAATCGTTTGCAAATTCTAATATTCTTCTTTGCCATTTTTGGGGCTTTGTTCATTTGGCGAATGTTATATGTTCGTTTTTTTGCTTCGAATCGATTTGTCAAAAAAGTGATTTTAGTTTGCGATAAAGAACAAGTAAAAGAGTTGGTTGATGGTTTGGAAAGTGCCGATCCGCATTATCGCGTTTTGGGCTTTGTGAACTCAGACAGTACCAATTTGTCGGATATTGATTTGCACAAAATAAAAAATATTGACATCAATCAGTTGGAGCTTTTTGTTAAACAAAATTCTATTTCTGAAGTTGTTATTGCTTCTCAAAAAACAGATGGCATTACAGTGAAACTCTACAACCAATTGATTCATTTGTTGGAGAATGGTTACATCATCAGAGAATATACGCAAGTTTACGAAAACATCACGCAACGAATTCCGGTTCAATATGTTTCTCGTGATTTTTACCGCTATTTTCCATTCAGTCGAAGCAATCAAAATCATTTGTATTTAATTGTGGTTCGCTTTTTAGAGATTGTAATTTCTTTGGTTGGCTTAGCAGTCGGATTCATCATTATTCCTTTAGTGCTTTTGGGCAATTTATTCGGGAACAAAGGGAAATTGTTTTACACACAAGAACGAGTAGGGAAGAATGGTAAAGTATTTAGCATAGTAAAGTTCCGAACGATGATTAAAAATGCCGAAAAAACAGGAGCTGTTTTTGCTACTTCCAATGATGCGCGCATTACTCCATTCGGGAAAATTATGCGAAAATCTAGGATCGATGAGTTTCCGCAGTTTTACAATATTTTGAAAGGTGAAATGGCTGTAATCGGGCCGAGACCGGAACGACCAGTTTTTGTTAATGAAATTGCCGAAGTAATGCCGTTCTATGAAACGCGCCACGTAATAAAGCCCGGATTAACCGGTTGGGCACAAGTCAACTATTCTTACGGAGAAACCATAGATGACAGTTTGATAAAATTGCAATATGATTTGTATTACATCAAACACCGAAGTTTGTTTCTCGATTTCAATATCTTGTTCAAAACCTTCAGTACGGTTTTATTTTACAGAGGGCAATAAACCCAACGGTTTGATTCCCATAACTTTCAGCAACATGTAAAAAGTTGACAAAATAAACGGCAGCATGATGGGTAAATGCGGTTTGTTGACCATAATTATAGCATATACAAACAACAGAGCGATACTTAACATGCCAATTCTTCTTCGCTTTTCATTTTTCAAAAACGGTAACAGTAAAAATAAGGGAGAAAACAATAGGGCGTTGTAGTTCCAAAGTACTTCCTGATGCTCCGAATACAATCCGACCAAACACAGAAACATCCCTAAAACACCGCAAATAAAAAGGTAAGAAAGAAACAGCCAACGTTTGTTAATCAACACTAATATTCCTAAAAAAGCGATAATACAATAAATGCTGTTGAAGAATGAAAAACCAAGTTGAGTGTCGGAATTGCCTTCCACCAAGGTAGTTTTGCGGATTACTAAAGGTGTTCCGTTTACTTCAGCTTTGTCTAAGCTGTTCATCAATTCCACCGGAAGGAACAATTGCTCAGCTTTGACATCGGTTTTAGCCCCAAAAATGATGTTAATGCCCAGTTTGTACCAAAAGTAATTTTCAAAATAGGGATACAGTAATTCACGGTAAGTAATGGTTTTGTCATCCACTTTTTCAATCTTTTGCCCGTTCAACGCACCATTTATTTTTTCGTTCACCATGGTCGTACAATTGCGATCGATAAACTTATAAGTATAATAACGTTCTGAACTGTACAATGCTGCACTCAACTCATCCAGCAATTTTTGTTTACTGCTCAATGGTAAGGTTAAAGTTTGTTCAATTACTTCTCTGCCATCGGTTTGGTATTCATAAATGAATTCTTCTACAGAGGTCACACTCATAAAATATTGCAAATCGCCTTTGACAAATTTTAAATAGAAGTTTTCGGTTCGGAAGTCGAAAGTCCCGTAATTAAAGACAACATCAAGTTGATTGATATCATCTTTAAAACGAAGCGCTGTATGCCCGAAAGTAGAATACAATTGTTCACCTCTGCCACAAGTAAAAATGCTTATTGTTGCTTTGTCGGAAAGTTTAGGCGTTTGTGAAACAGCCTTGGCACTAAAAATAAGAAGGAGTAAGAGTAGTATTTTTTTCCACATACATTTTTATCTAAAAATACTCAAATCGACTTTAACCGAAAATATATTGGAATACAAAGCGGCACTTTGGTCACCTAAATCAGTCAAGGCATAATCCACTTGTATGCCTTTGTATTTGAAACCTAAGCCGATATTCGGTTGGAAATTTACCTTAGTCGAGCCGTCCAATTGTTGCACGTTTTGAAAGTTGCCCACGCCTGCACGCAGAAAAACCAAATCCGTATAGCCAAATTCAAACCCAACCGCCGGATCGATACTCACAGCATCTGAAGCGATAACATCATTCGTTCGGGCGAATTGCATGTTTAAATTCACCGCAGCGAGTAAGGTATAATCATAGTGAAATTCGAATTTCTTGGCAATTCCTAATTGGGCTTTAGGTAGCGTAATTTCTGTACTTTCCGGTAATTCTTGATTCTGACCTTCAACAGCGCCTTGAATGGCTTCAAATTGGTCTTCATCAATCGCCCAAACGTTGTAAGTTGTAGAAATATCGCGTAGCATCAATCCGAAATGCCAATCATTTTTATCAAATTGAAAACCAACATCAAAACCAAAACCCCAGGAGTTGGCAAAATCACCAATGACTCTTCGGATAACTTTAGCATTAATGCCATATTGAAAACCTTCTAACTTCATTTGGCGAGCGTAAGAAAAGGTCAAGCCGTAATCAGCGGTGGAAAAAAGACTGATTCGATTGTAATCGATATTGCCATCACCGTCAATTAGTTGCGTAGTATTCAAAATGTCATCTACCCCAAACCGAATCAGGGAAACACCCCAAGCACTTCGGTCGTCTATTTTTTTGGCGTAAGCAGCATAATCGTACTGGGCAATATTAGCAAAGTAACTGGCGTGCATCAAAGCAGCTTCACTGTCTTCAATTTTTAGTAATCCTGCCGGATTCCAATAGCCTGAATTCACATCTCCGGTATACCCTGTTACCGCATTCGACATTCCTAAAGCAGCGGCATCGACTCCGATGTTCATGAACTCGTTGGAATATTTTCTAACGGCTTGAGCATAAGTTGTTAGGCTGGCAAAAAGCAACAGAATAGCAATTGTTTTTTTCAAGGCAATTTTTCTTTTTACAAATATCACATAAAAATCTTGAATATAAAACGCAGAAGTCTGCAACTTATTGTGTTAAATTTGTATTTCCAAAAAATAAACAAACGCAATACATGAACGTTAAAGCCCAGATTCCCAACTTCTTTACGATGCTTAATTTATGGTGTGGTTGCGTGGCGGTGGTTTTTGTTTCCTATACTGAATACGAAATTGGTTTTTTCTTTGTCTGTCTTGGGATTTTTTTCGATTTTTTTGATGGTTTCTTTGCTCGAAAGTTTGGCGTTTCCGGACCGCTGGGTGTGCAATTAGATTCGTTAGCGGATATGGTGACAAGTGGGGTTGTTCCGGGTTATGTGATGTATCAGATGCTCTTGGATTCCAGGGTGTTTTTGGTAGCGCAATGGTATCATATTGCTCTTCCTTTTTTAGGTTTTATCATCACACTTGGGGCTTGTTATCGTTTGGCTAAGTTTAATATTGATACCCGACAATCGGATAGTTTTATAGGATTGCCTACGCCAGCCAATGCTTTGTTTATGACCAGTTTACCCTTGGTCTTAATGGCTTATCCTAATGATGCTATAATTGCTCTCCTAGACAATCAATGGATTTTAATTGGAATTACATTGTTAAGCGCTTATGTAATGAATGCCGAAATTCCGTTGTTTTCCTTAAAGATTAAGAATTTCAGTTTTGCCAAATATAAACTGCAGATTTTCTTTTTGGTAATCTCCGTTTTACTGTTGATTTTCCTTCAGATACTCGCGGTTCCGTTGATTATTATAATTTATGTTTTGTTATCGATAGTAGATAATTATTTTAAACTTACAGCATAATTTTTTTTAACCAAACAAAAGTATACTTTTACAAAAATCTAAAATCTGTAAAATGAAAAAAAAATTATTGCTATTGGCCATAACCGCAACTTTTCTTGTGAGTTGTTCCTCTGAAGATTCTTCAAACAACCCTGCTTCCGGACCATTGGTCAAAACTATGATCATTGATAGTCCAAATCCGGCAGATGATGACTACAATTTGCTTTTTACTTATTCGGGAGATAAATTGTTAAATGTAAAAGACTCAGGTGTTTTGATTGAACAATATATTTATACCGGTGATAAGTTGACCAGAATAAATCATCCCGAGGACAATACCTATACTCTAATAGAATACTCAGGAGATCAAGTTTCAAAATTTACAGAATATGATCCCGATTTTGATTCTGCCACCAAAACTTTAGTTACTTATTCGGGAAATACATTTACAAGAACGTTATATGAAGGGGATTTGTCAACGCAAACCACTTTAATTTTGACAGAGGTTTGTACGGTTCAAAACGGAAATATAACACAATATACCAGAACTTCTTTTGGAACCTCAAATACAGAAACGGTTTCTTACGACACCAAAAACAATCCGTTTAAAAACATCAGTAATTATGCTGTATTTCAAGTTTTAAATTCAGACATAGATGGAAATCTCAATAATGAAACAGCCTCCAGCACTATTGGAAATAATTATACTATCAACTATACCTATGATGCGGAAAATTATCCGTTAACAGAGTTGACTTTTGATGCTTCAAGTGTTTTAAGAGAGTCTATTAGTTATACTTATTACTAATTTTTGAAAAACCATACAATAAAAAAAGCTTCCACTAGGAAGCTTTTTTTATTTATTGAGTAAAAAGGTAAAAACCACCAGGCCAAAAAAGAAGAACAAGCCAATTAGAAAAAAATATGATTTTCTATGGGCAAAGTTTAAGGTAGTACCATAGTTTGGATTGGGTTTGTCTACTAATAATCGGTTGTCCTCTTTGTTGTAGTAAAACATTTTCCATTTCCAATATTTCGGGTTTTTACGCCATTCTTCTAGTATTTCTTTACCGGGATTTTCCATAATGAGCTTTTGTTTTTATACAATCATCAAAACCCTCAGTCAAACTAAAAATGCAATTTCTTTTTTCGCAATTCAAAGTTTTGTCCGAGATACACTTTTCTTACCATTTCGTCGGCAGCCAATTCTTCCGGAACTCCTGCTTTTAAAATACCGCCTTCAAACATCAAATAGGTTTTGTCGGTAATGGCCAAAGTTTCCTGAACATTGTGGTCGGTAATTAAGATGCCGATGTTTTTGTTTTTCAATTGGGCTACAATTCGTTGGATATCTTCAACGGCAACTGGGTCAACTCCGGCAAAAGGTTCGTCGAGTAGGATAAACTTAGGATCGGTTGCCAAAGCCCGGGCGATTTCAGTACGTCTTCTTTCACCACCGGATAACAAATCACCGCGATTGGTTCGGATGTGTTCCAAACTGAACTCGGCAATCAAGCTTTCCATTTTGGCAATCTGTTCTTCTTTGCTGAGTTTGGTCAATTGCAGAACGCTCAAAATATTGTCTTCAATGCTCAGCTTTCTGAAAACCGAAGCTTCTTGTGCCAAATAGCCAATGCCATGTTGGGCACGTTTGTACATAGGAAAATCGGTAATATTCATATCATCCAAATAGATATTCCCTGAATTGGGTTTTACCAAGCCAACAATCATATAGAAAGAAGTAGTTTTTCCGGCGCCGTTGGGTCCCAAAAGTCCCACAATTTCTCCCTGATTTACTTCAACGGAGATGCCTTTTACCACACTTCTTCCTTTATAGGTTTTGACTAAATTTTCGGCTCTGAGTTTCATTAATTTGAAGATTTGATAATTTGGAAATTTGAAAATGCCAAACCAGATTTTTGATATGCAAATTTAAATTTTGGAAAATTAAGAAAAAATAGACGATTGGCAATTAATGTTAACAATCCGTTCGAAAGATAATTTTCAAATTGTTTCATTTTCAAATTTCCAAATCTTCTAATGCTTCCCAAAATTCGTAAGCTCTTCGTAAATGAGGGACAACAATTGTTCCGCCCACTAAAGTAGCAATGCCCATGGCTTCCATCATTTCTTCTTTGGTAACGCCTTCTTTGTAGCTGGTTTCCAAATGGTATTTGATGCAATCGTCGCAACGCAATACGGCAGAGGCAACCAACCCAAGCAGTTCTTTGGTTTTCACATCCAAAGCACCTTCGGCATAAGCATTGGTGTCTAAATTAAAAATTCGTTTTACAATTTTGTTGTTATCTGCCAACAACTTTTCATTCATTTTGGAACGGTAGTCGTTAAATTCTTGAACTAAATCAGCCATTTTCTTTTTCTTTTTTCGTTACAAATGCGGAGATTAAAATACTGGCTTCATACAAAACCAATATCGGTATGGAAACAATCACCTGACTCGGAATATCCGGTGGTGTAACTATGGCGGCTACTATTAATATAATTACAATAGCCGCTCTTCGGTATTTTCTTAAAAAGTCCGGAGTGACTAAGCCTAATTTGGTAAGGAAATAAATGATAATCGGTAACTCGAAAACCAATCCGCTAACAATCACTGAAGTTTTAATCATACTGATATATGAGTCAACCGTAAATTGATTGACAACGGTAGGACTAACATTAAAAGTAGCAAAAAAGTTAATAGTCAGCGGTACGATGATAAAATAGCCAAACAGTACACCAATAAAGAACAATAAGGAAGAAACGATGATAAATAGTCCGGCTTTTTTGCGTTCGTTTTCGTATAAGGCCGGTCTGATAAATTTCCAAATTTCCCATAAAATATAAGGGAAACCTAAAATAAAACCGGTGGTAATAAGTATCCAAAGATAAATGGAAAACTGTCCGCCCACTTCAGTGTTCTGAATGATAAATGAAAATTCTGTCGCGCAGGCATAGGAATCATCAACCCCAAAAAACCGAGTTACCTGACAAAAAAAGTCGTAGGTGATAAAATTGGGATCTTGCGGGCCGAAAATTATTTCATTGAAAATAAAATCATCTATAAAGTAGGAAGCACAAGCTATAACAATGATAACTAAGGTGCTTCTAACTAACAACCATCTTAATTCTTCCAGATGGTCCAAGAACGACATTTCTTTAAGCTCTTTCTTTGCCATTATACAATGCCTTCTTTTAAAATATCGTGTAAGTGAATGATTCCTTTGTATTCGTCTTGGTCAATCACCATCAATTGGGTAATAGAAAAATCTTCTAATATATTCAAAGCATCACTAACCAAATCCGTTGACTTTATTCTTTTCGGATTGATTGTCATGATGTCTTTGGCTGTTAAGCCGGTGATGGTTTCTGTTTTGTTGAGCATTCTTCTGATATCACCGTCGGTAATGATTCCGATTACTTTGTTGTTATCCACAACAGCCGTTACGCCCAAGCGTTTTTCGGAAATTTCCATGATGACTGTTTTGATGTTTGCATCCGGCGCAACAACCGGTTTGTGTGTGGTGTCTAGCATATCGCCAACTCTCAACAACAGTTTTTTACCCAAGGCGCCACCGGGATGGTATTTGGCAAAATCTTCAGCAGTAAACTGACGCATTTCCATCAAACATACTGCTAAAGCGTCTCCCATTACCAATTGAGCAGTGGTACTGTTGGTAGGAGCTAAGTTATTAGGACAAGCTTCACTTTCTACATAAGTGTTTAACACATAATCGGCTTCTTTGCCCAAAAATGAAGTGGTATTTCCGGTAATAGCGATTAATTTATTGCCGAATCTTTTTAATAACGGCACCAAAACTTTAATCTCCGGACTATTCCCGCTTTTGGAAATAGAGATGACTACATCACCCGGTTGTACCATGCCCAAATCGCCATGAATGGCTTCAGAAGCATGTAGAAATAAGGAAGGCGTTCCGGTAGAATTAAGCGTAGCTACAATTTTTTGTGCAATGATGGCACTTTTACCGATTCCTGTTACCACCAATCTTCCGGTTCCTTGGTAAATGATTGTCACAGCTTTAACAAAGTCATCATTGATAAAATCCACCAATCCGGCTATGGCTTTGCTTTCCGACAAAATGGTCTTTTGGGCTGAGGCTAAAATAGTTTCTTTTGAGATCAAAATTGTACGAATATAAAATTTGTGTGTGTAAAAGAAAGTCGTATCTTTATGTTTGCAAATTTATGTAAAAATACGATTAACACAGAATGAATTTAAACGAAATTGACACCCATAAAGAATTAAAAAAGTATTTTGGTTTCAGCCAATTTAAAGGATTACAGGAGCAAGTCATTAAAAGTATTATTGCCAAGCAAAATACCTTCGTTATCATGCCTACCGGCGGCGGGAAATCATTATGTTACCAATTACCGGCTCTTATACAAAACGGAACAGCTATAGTTGTTTCTCCTCTTATCGCCTTAATGAAAAACCAAGTCGATGCCATTCGGAGTTTGTCTTCCGAAAATGGTATTGCCCATGTGTTGAATTCATCACTTACCAAAACCGAGATTAATCAGGTTAAAAAAGATATTACTTCCGGCATAACCAAATTGCTGTATGTTGCCCCCGAATCGTTGACTAAAGAAGAGTACGTAGAGTTTTTGCAAAGCGTTCCCATTTCTTTTGTGGCTATTGATGAAGCGCACTGTATTTCGGAATGGGGACATGATTTCAGACCCGAATACCGAAACTTAAGACAAATCATCAAACAATTGGGTGATGTCCCTGTTATCGGATTGACAGCAACCGCTACACCAAAAGTGCAGGAAGACATTCTCAAGAATTTAGACATGACAGATGCGACGACCTTCAAAGCATCTTTCAACCGTCCGAATTTGTTTTATGAAGTACGCACCAAAACCAAAAATATAGAAGCGGATATTATTCGTTTTATCAAACAAAACAAAGGCAAATCAGGAATTATTTACTGTTTGAGTCGCAAAAAGGTAGAGGAAATAGCAGAAGTGCTTCAAGTAAACGGCATCAGTGCAGTTCCTTACCACGCCGGATTAGACGCTAAAACCCGCGCCAAGCACCAAGACATGTTCCTTATGGAAGATGTTGAGGTAGTAGTTGCCACCATCGCTTTTGGAATGGGTATTGATAAGCCGGATGTGCGTTTTGTAATTCACCATGACATCCCGAAATCTCTGGAAAGTTATTACCAAGAAACCGGTCGTGCCGGACGCGATGGAGGAGAAGGACATTGTTTGGCTTACTACTCGTATAAAGATGTCGAGAAACTCGAAAAATTCATGTCGGGGAAGCCGGTGGCCGAACAAGAAATTGGTTTTGCCTTGTTGCAGGAAGTCGTGGCTTATGCCGAGACATCAATTTCCAGACGCAAATTTTTATTGCATTATTTCGGTGAAGAATTTGACAGCGAAAAAGGTGAAGGTGCCGACATGGATGATAATGTGAGAAATCCGAAATCTAAAGTCGAAGCCAAAGACCAAGTCAAGATGTTATTGGGAGTTGTTCGCGATACCAAACATTTATACAAATCCAAAGAAATTGTTTTTACCCTTATTGGAAGAATCAATGCCACGATAAAAGCCCATCGAACGGATACGCAAACCTTTTTTGGTTGTGGGGCCGATTTTGACGAACGTTTTTGGATGGCATTAATCAGACAAGTTTTGGTCGACGGTTTATTAAACAAGGACATTGAAACCTACGGCATATTAAAAGTATCCGATAAAGGACATGCCTTTATTCAAAATCCGGTTTCCTTTATGATGTCGGAAGACCACGAATACAGTGAAAGCGAAGATGAAGCCATAGTAACCGCTGCCAAATCAAGCGGAACAGCCGATGAAGCTTTGATGGCCATGTTGCGTGAATTGCGTAAAAAAGTAGCAAAGAAATTAGGCGTGCCTCCATTTGTAGTATTTCAAGATCCTTCCTTAGAAGACATGGCCTTAAAATATCCAATCACCATTGATGAACTAAGCAATGTTCATGGTGTGGGAGAAGGGAAAGCCAAAAAGTACGGAAAAGAATTTGTTGAACTAATTGAAAGATATGTAGAAGACAATGACATTATCCGCCCGGATGATTTGGTAGTAAAATCCACCGGTGCCAATTCTTCCAATAAATTATACATCATTCAGAATATAGACCGTAAATTGTCGCTGGATGATATTGCTAAAGCCAAAGGTTTTACCATGGACATTTTGCTTAAAGAAATGGAGCAAATTGTTTATTCGGGTACCAAATTGAATATCAGCTATTGGATAAACGAAATCTTAGACGAAGAACAACAAGAAGAAATACACGACTATTTTATGGATTCAGAATCCGATAAAATTGAAGATGCTTTAAAAGAATTTGACGGTGATTATGATATCGAAGAATTGCGCTTGATGCGAATTAAGTTCATCAGCGAAGTGGCGAATTAGCAAACATTTTTTTATATAAATAAAAAAAACGGCTACTCTCAAAAGTAGCCGTTTTTTAATGGAATTAAGTTTGTTTGTTTTATCGTTTAATTACCTGAAGGGTTTTTGTTTTACCTTCTTGGGTTACTAATACATTGTAAATGCCCGATGGGAAACCATTGCCAATTTCTAATGCAATCAAATCATTAAAACCAACCGTTTGATTTTCAATTAATCTGCCAATCATATCATACACTTTAACAGTAATATCGGCAGTATTATTGGTTTGAATGTCTAATCTAAAAGATTGGTTGTATGGGTTCGGATAAGCCACCACTCGGGATAATGATGAGTTGGTTGTTGTTCCTAAACCACAATCATCTGCTGTTTGTACCTTAGCGGTAACCGCAACTCTGGCTGATGAACATACTTCAGTAATATCCCAATTGAAGAAGTAATAATAGCTGTAAGTATCCACAAAACCATTATCAATGCCGCCCACTATAGACACAGGGCCATTGTTAACGGGGAAAGGCGTAGGAAACGGACTCACATAAGCCAAAGCGTTATCATAATTTGCACCATCAATAATTTCAAGTGAATAATTGTTTCCGGCCTCTAAAACATAATTCAATGTTACTGTTTGTGCGGTTACTGAAGGAGACCAATCCGAAAAAGTGTTTGGCGTAAAAGTAATGTCCGTTGTGCCCGGAACTTGAACGCCGTTTTGTAGTACTCTGATTGTTATAGGCGATGGACCTGAACCACCAGGATTTTGTTGCGGATAAACTTTAACAGAATTTAAAATAATAGCGTTAGAAAGATTAAAAGCCAAACCTCTATTGGTATTGCCTGTTCCGTAACCGTCTAAAGTATAAACCAAACCGGCTGTACCCGCTGTGGAGGATTCTGTTCCGGCATAAAAAGTTGTAGTGGTTGTAATCACAGGAGTGGCAAAAGAGTTTCCTGTTGCCAATGCGGTACCTCCAATAGGAGTACTATACCACTTTACATCACCGGAAGAAGCTGTTGCCGAAAGTGTAGCCGTATCTGTAGGCTGACAAATGGTGGCCGGTGTAGTGGAAGTAATAGTATTGTTGAGTGTAATTTGAATTGGAGTTGAAGCTACCGTAGTACTGCTAAATGAACAAGTTATATTACAACGATAGTAAGTACTCGCAATTGGAGTTGCGTTTGTAGTAGTTGCTGTTGCTGCAGCAATATCAACATAATCGATTCCGTTAGATGAACTTTGCCATTGGTAAGTTATCCCTTCTCCAATTACCACATTTTCTAAACGCAGGGTTACTGATTGTCCGGCACATAAGTTATTAGAAGAAGTCATAGTATTACCTGGATTCACTACGGTACACTCTGATTGTCTGGCTGTGGAAAAATAACCGTTGAAATCGGCAAAATCTAATGGAGAACTGGTTGAAGTTAATAAATTGGGTGTGCCGGCTTCAAAAGTAGCGGTAATTCCAAAATCATTATCGTAAACTCCTGCAGCTGAAGGGGCTTGCACAATAATACTAGTTTCTATCGCATTGGCATCAGCAACTTTGATATTAAATTCGGTAACATCTCCGGCTATTTTTGAAACTTCCCAACGGTTTTGACTCAAGTAGGCAATATTAGCGGATGGTGTTCCGGAATTAGTATCAAAGGCTTCAGCTTTGATTTTAGCACCCGGACTTCCAAAGCCGCCTGCCGGAGTAGTGACTGCTACCCAAATAGGCGCATAAGTAGATTTTCCTACAGGAAAGAAAAACTTATCTATAAAACCTGAACCATTGGTCAAATCAATCGCATTTTGACCACCACTGATGTCTTTTGCTAACGGTCCGTCAACATAACAAGTAGGTCCAAAATTTCCTGTAATAAAAGAGGTGTAAGCCATTGCTGGAGCGCCAACAGTCAAAACACTTGTGGCGGAAGTATGGATGATTCCATCGGTCATTACCAAACTACTAACGACATTAAACGGCACTGAGAAAGTTACCCCTTGTGGGCTGGTATTGTTTACCCTCAATTGAGAAACAGAACCGGTATTGAAAGGCGTATTCAGGATGGGATCAACTTGTGCATTAAAAGTACCTGTCCCGGATATGGTTTGCGGCTTATTTGTAGCTACAGCGCTACCGTCAATATAATTACCAAAATAGGTGTTGTTGTTAAGGTTTAATTGTCCGTTATTTATAATGTTACCACCAAAATAAGTATCAACACCTTGGCCTTTTACTTTTCCTTGTACAATAGTAAAGTCATTTTGCACATTCATAATCACTATATTGCTATTGGTGTTATTGAAATCCAAATTAACGAAACGGTTTGTGGCATCCGGAGCATTAACAATCATGTTGTTAAGGGAAAGTGTTCCGTCTGCTGCTCTGAAATTACAATTAAAGCCATTGGTTGTTACGGCTCCTTTTTCAGTAGATAAGCCGTCTCCAATTTGTAAAGTGTGATTCGGACCGGCTGCATAATTGTTAGCTGATTCATATACAAAGGCTGAAGGAGAACCATTAACGTTGTAAAATGTCAAATTCAGTGGCAAGGTCAAACCTGTTTCAGGCAAACTCGGATTGGTATTGATAGAACCATCAAAATTAATACCGGCCACCACGGTTCCTGCCGGAATACCGGTTCCTACTACAATTTGTCCAACCGCTACACCATCAATTGCGTCTAAAAAGATGTTGGTCGGAAACCAACAGAAAAGCCGTTGCATGGGACAATAGCAGTTATCGAATGCGTTGTAGCCATAACAGTATTGGCTACCGGCGGATCGACGATGGTTATTTTTCCGGCGGTTAAATTTAAAGTACTATTCCCAATTTTGAAAAGAGTTTGCTCAGTACTGGTAGCAATGGCTCCGTTGTTATTTCCGTCAACAACAATATCGCCTCCGGTTTGATTAAAAGTACTGCCATTGGCATGTAAAACATTACCGTTTACAGTTAAAGTACCCGAGTTCATACTGTAGGTTCCTCCATTGTAAAAAGTAGCTTTGTTATTGGCACAGCCAACCGTTAAGGTTGAAGAGTCATTGATTAAAGTTGCGCCGGCTAATATATTAACACCACCCACCGAAGAAGGAGCGTTTACTGTTATCGTATGTCCGGCAAGTATCGTAACCGTGTTCCCGCAAGAAGGAACGCTATTACTGCTCCAGGTAGCGGCATCATTCCAATTCCCGGTTTGAACTGAAGTTATTGGTGTGTCTAAAGCAGCATTGTAACCCATTTGGAAAGTATTGTTTAAATCAGTGTCGGATAGACCAATTCTAGCGGCAAAAGGGGTAATAGTTCCGTTTTGGTGATTCCCCACTGTAGTACCATCTGCCTTGATTATTCTTGAGTTTCCATTCATGATCAGATAAGCATCTTGGGCAGAAAAAGCAATACTGTGGTTGCCTATCGGGAAGGCATATTCTGCATCTTTGGCAATAATCCATGCACTTTCATAAATATCTGTTACAGTGTAAGTGCCATCAACTATTGAAAATCCGGTACCTATAGTAGATTCATCAAAATAAGTTACAGATAATTCTCCTGATGTGGCCGATGAGGAATTATCAACCGGTCTGGTGATAAATGCAGCTCTGCTTTTGCCGTTTGGATTGATAAAAGGAAAAACCGTACTGTTGTGATAATAATCTGTTCCTGAAGCAATGGTCGGGAAATTATCAGAGGCTCCATACCATCTTCCAATAGTACCACTTAAAAATCCACTACCGCTTTCACAACTTGTATTGGCACTGCCGTAATTCCCAATCGTCATTTTATTGGAGCCTAAAGCAACACGTGCATTTGTTAGTGTTAAGGTGCTTCTGATTTTGATGTTGTTAAAACCCCAAATAATATTGGGTGTAGCTGTACTAGTGTTGTTGATATGCAGTTGATTAATTACGGCTCCTGTATTAGAATTATCGGTCAGATACAATGTGCCACCAAAGGTTCCTAAACCACTTACAGTCTGAACGGATGAACCATTCAATTGTAAAACACCTTCAGGCGAGTAGCCCGAACCAATAGACAAATCAATTCTTCCGTTGTTAGTAAGATTACCGGCAATTATAATTTGAATGGCTCTATCATAACCAAATCCACCGGCATCAAAGTAATAAACTCCGTCAATCAAACCTCCGTTATTTACAATTAAATTACCGCTGATGGTAAAATCGGGAGAATCTGGACCGCCTTCCAAAGTACCGCTAATAGTAGCATTGTTAACTGTAAATAAATCATCCAACAACACCGTTGTACCTGAAGCTATTACAATATTGTCAATGGCTGACGGAGCTGTTGCTGTTCCCCAAGTAGCAGGATCGGAAAAATTTCCGGATTGAACCGAAGTAAAAGTGGTTTGCGCTTGTAAACCAATTCCAATAAACAAAAAAAGAGTCACCGCTAAAATCCTAGCAGACAACAGATTTTTTGTTTTAGATATTTTAGGTTGGTTAGGAAAGTTTTTGATGGTGTAATTTGTTTGCATAGACATGAAAATTAGGTTCAATATCAAATCTAAACTATTAATCAATACCAACTCGTTTTCGAGCTTTCAAAATGAAGGAATTTTTAAAAGTGTTTTAAGCACTTTGACATCAATTTAATCGTTTTATAGATATGATATTCAGTCAATTGTGTTTTTTGGTGATTGCTAAACGTACAATTCGCCACGATGAGGTTTTAAGGCATCTCGCAAAGGGATCATTTGTTCATCGGTTACCACCATAAAAGCAATGGCATGCATCTCATTTTTGATTTCAAACCCTGTAAGGGTAATGGATAGTTTTTCTAAAGTGATGTATTCCTTTAAATGAATTTCATGATGCTCGGCTGTTTTGGCTGAAGCCGGTCCGCGA
>NZ_JBILQL010000053.1:0-16527 GCF_044373165.1 Flavobacterium sp. | reverse complement strand
AATTTTCCGGCACGACCGGTACGGCCTGAGCGGTGATTGTAGGTTTCAATTTCATCAGGCAATTGATAATTAACTACGTGTGTAATATTGTCAACATCAATTCCACGTGCAGCAACGTCAGTAGCCACAAGCATTTGGATTTGTCTTCCTCGGAAAGATTTCATAACACCATCACGTTGCGCTTGGGATAAATCTCCGTGCAAAGCTGCGGCATTGTATCCGTCTTCGATTAACTTTTCAGCTACCGCTTGCGTATCGCGTTTGGTACGACAAAATACTACGGAAAAAATATCCGGATTCGCATCGGCCAAGCGTTTCAAAGCTTCGTAACGGTCACGAGCATTCACACAATAAAATTCGTGTGACACGGTTTTAGAACCCGAGTTTTTATGTCCCACGGTAATTTCTACCGGATCGGCCATAAATTTCTTGGCAATACGCGCCACTTCTGCCGGCATCGTAGCCGAAAACAACCAAGTGTTTTTCTCATCTGGAGTGTCTGACAATATCGAAACAATATCATCATAAAAACCCATGTTCAACATCTCATCTGCTTCATCAAGAATACAGTAATTGATGTTTTTAATGTTCACAAGCCCACGATTAATCATGTCTTGCATTCTACCGGGTGTAGCCACAATAATTTGTGCGCCACGCTTTACTTCTCTGGCTTGTTCTGTTATGCTTGCACCACCATAAACTGCCACTGTATGTAAACCCTTTACATATTTTGAGTATTGTTTAATCTCGTTGGTGATTTGTAAGCAAAGCTCACGCGTTGGTGATAAAATTAACGCTTGCGTACTTCTGTCTTCGGCATCAATTTTTTGAATAAGCGGAAAACCAAAAGCGGCGGTTTTCCCTGTTCCTGTTTGCGCTAAGGCAACCAAGTCTGTGTTTTGTTCCAATAGTGCCGGAATCGCTTTTTCCTGGACTTCTGACGGATTCTCAAATCCTAGATCTTTGATCGCCAGCAGTAACGATTCATTCAGACCTAATTGTTCAAATTTATTCATATAAAGTTTTAAAATTTGGTGCAAAGGTAGGCTTTAAAAACCATATACGCTAATTTGTTAGTGACTGAATATTAATAAGTTAACTTTTTCCTAACAAAGTAACTGAGGAACTGAGTGGCTGAGTGACTGAGTTTGACAATAATTTTTGAGTTGAATTTTAAGGTTCAGGAGCAGCACTTTTGCTTCTCTTACACTTCTGCTCCCGCTATCCGCACTACGTGGTAGTATGCTGCTATCGGGGCTAACAAGAACTTATTTCTTTTCTCAACGACTCAAAAAATCCACCAACTGCTTTACCGCTAAGCCACGGTGACTAATGGCTGATTTTTCCGCCATAGACAATTCGGCAAAAGTTTGGGTGTAGCCATCGGCAATGAATATTGGGTCGTAACCAAATCCGTTGCTGCCTTTTTTCTCGGTAGTAATTTGTCCGTTGATGATTCCGGTAAACAACTGTTGTTCACCATTTAAATTCAAACAAATCACAGTTTTAAAATGGGCTTTGCGATTGGAATTGCCTTCCAAATGGGCTAATAACTTGTTCATATTGTCGTTGGAATCTTTCTGCTCACCGGCATAACGAGCAGAATAAACGCCCGGTTCACCGTTCAAAGCATCTACTTCCAAACCGGTATCATCGGCAAAACAAGCATAACCGAATTTCTCAGTCACATAATTCGCTTTCAAAATCGCATTCCCTTCAATGGTATTCGCAGTTTCCGGAATATCATCAAAGCAACCGATAGCTTCTAAACTTAAAACCTGAATGGTTTCCGGTAATAATAATTGTATTTCCTTGATTTTGTTCGGATTATTGGAGGCAAAAACGAGTTGCATGGTTTTGTCATTTTTAAAAGACAAATATAACAGATGTAAAAGTGATAAAAACATATTTTGATATTGTTTAATTTCAACAATATAATTATTACTTTTGCCTCGTTTTTAAATACATTTACCATGGTAAAAGATTTATTCGAAAGAATACAAAACAATAAAGGTCCGTTAGGAAAATGGGCTTCTCAAGCAGAAGGTTACTATGTGTTTCCAAAATTGGAAGGCGAATTAGGGCCAAGAATGCAATTTCACGGTAAAGAAATCTTAAACTGGTCGATCAACGATTATTTAGGGTTAGCCAATCACCCTGAAGTGCGCCAAGCCGATGCTGAGGCTGCTGCACAATACGGAGCCGCGTATCCTATGGGCGCTCGTATGATGAGTGGTCACACAGATGCTCACGAACAATTAGAAAATGAATTAGCCGCCTTTGTTCAAAAAGAAGCGGCTTATTTACTAAACTTTGGTTACCAAGGCATCATGTCGTGTATTGATGCATTAGTGACCAAAAACGATATTATAGTGTATGATGTAGATGCCCATGCTTGTATAATTGACGGAGTGCGTTTGCATATGGGAAAACGTTTTACCTACAAACACAACGATTTGGAAAGCATGGAGAAAAACCTGCAACGTGCGACCAAAATGGCGACTGAAACCGGCGGTGGAATTCTTTTCATTACCGAAGGTGTTTTCGGAATGCGCGGCCAACAAGGAAAGTTGAAAGAGATAGTGGAAATGAAAAAGAAATACAATTTCCGTTTGTTGGTAGATGACGCTCATGGTTTCGGAACACTGGGTAAAACAGGCGCCGGCGCCGGAGAAGAACAAGGTTGTCAAGACGGTATTGATGTTTACTTTTCTACCTTTGCCAAATCAATGGCGAGTATCGGAGCTTTCTTAGCTGCAGATAAAGACATTATCGATTATTTAAAATACAACTTGCGTTCACAAATGTTTGCCAAAGCATTGCCAATGATTCAAACTGTTGGTGCTTTGAAAAGACTACAATTGTTAAGAGACAATCCGGGCTTGAAAGACAAACTTTGGGAAAATGTTAATGCGTTGCAAAACGGATTAAAAGAAAGAGGCTTTAACATTGGCGACACCAACACTTGTGTAACACCGGTGTATTTAGAAGGTTCTATTCCGGAAGCAATGGTTATGGTAAACGATTTAAGAGAAAACTACGGTATTTTCTTGTCGATTGTTGTGTATCCGGTTATCCCGAAAGGAATTATCCTATTGAGAATGATTCCAACCGCTTCACATACTTTAGCAGATATTAACGAAACGCTATCGGCTTTTGAAGCTATTAGAGAAAAATTGGTAAACGGAACTTATAAAAAGATAGCCGAAGCCACTACAGTTGATGTTTCTTAAAAATGCCTTATCAACATAAAAAAAACCATCCGTAAAAGGATGGTTTTTTTATACCTCTAATTTAGATTATTGCTGAATCTTAATAATCTTGCTTTCATCAATATTATAGGCTTTTACCACCTTATTATAATCGCTGTAATCCGCTGTGCTGTTTTTTCTAAAAGCTGCTGGAATCACTACAACACGAAATACTTGGTTCAATCTTACTGAAGAAGACAAACCACCAAGGTCATAGCCTTCTAAATATACTTCAGCATCAAAACGAGTGAAATTATAATCAAATCGATAATCTAAAGTACCATCATTAAAATAATAAGTCTCCGGCAATAACTTCCAAACATCTTCCCCTTGAAAAACATCCGATAATCGGTAAACCAAAACCATGTCTGAACTGAAAATAGAATGCGGATAATTTAAAACCACTGTGTAACTATTAGGCAAAAAGTTAACATTAGAATATTCAAAAACTTCACCAATAGTGTCGTTGTCTATACCGTTTCCGTTGTCTTCATTTACTGTACAACTTTGTAGCGTTATCATCCCGATAAAAGCTAAAATAAGAGTAATTTTCTTCATGGTTTATATTTTTTAAATGATTAATGATGTTTTGCACAGTTCAATATTAATGCCAAACTTTTTTTTTAAGATAATTTTATAACTTTGAAACATGAGTCGAAAAAATTCAAAAAACATCAAATCCTTCAACGACAAGCTTCACAAAGCGCAAGATAAGGAAAAAGCAAAAAAAACTGCTCGAAGAGAGCAGCTTAAAATAATAGTGAAAAAGTTTAATGAAAGTAAAGAAATACCTTAATAACTCATTATACCGTTTTCTAATTTTTAATAATTTTTTTAACTAACAATCCTTTATCAGTTTCTATTTTAATAAAATAGATTCCGTTGGCATGACCTGTTAAATCTAATGTTTCCGTTACTAAAGTTCCTATGACAGAATAAATACCTATTCTTTGAATGGTAATCGATTCGCTATTGGCAACTAAAATTTCTCCGGTTGTTGGATTGGGATAAACTGATATTGAGGCATTTAAATTAAAATCAGGAGAATTTAAAAAACTAAATAAGTAACAATCAGAAACGCTTTGACAGCCATTTGATGTTAATTGCACCGCATAATTCCCGGAAACTGTTGGTGTAAACGTTTGACCTGTTTGCCCATTTATAGGTGCATTTGAATTGTCGCAATCCAACCATTGATAAGTTGTTCCGGCTAAAGTTCTATCAGCAGTAAGCGAAGTAGGCGTTTGCGTTACACTTGTGGTAAAAGCATTTTGAGTATCGTTTATAGTAACCGGAATTGTGATTGTATCTGTTTGTTCCGGAGTACAAAAAGCATTTGTAATTGTTAGGGTTACTTGCTTTACTCCTGGACAACTGTAATTATGAGTTGGATTAACAGCCGTACTTGCAGCACTTCCGTCACCAAAATTCCAACTTACTGTGTCATAATTATTACTCAAATTAATAAACGAAACCGAAGCATTATTACTCGTCGGATTAAAATCACTTGCCAGTGGGAGAAAAGCAAAAGCTGCATTTGGGGTTAAACAACGCTGAATGTCAAAATAGGTAACTGTATTGGGAACAAATTGATTGGCAACAACATTTCCCTCTACTTGCATAACAGGAATTCCATAAGCTTTATCAAACCATTTATAGGAAACTGTGGTAACTGTATTTTGGGTAGGAGTATCATTTGTTGTAATGGTAATATTGTTTACAACAGTTGTTTTCATTTTCAATACATTCGGAAAAGTCCCAAAAGGCGTCGTTAATGAACCCCAACCTTCCACCAAATTGTTGCGTTGTCCTGTAGAAGCATATTGAATAGGCACTCCAAAACTATTTAAATCAACACTTAAAGCAAAATTGTTCGTATAATTATCATTATAATTTATTGGAAATTGATAAATTTTATCAGCGGTTTGATACGATGCTACAAAAGGCACCGAAGTACCATTCACTGTAATAGAAGCTCCAATCATTTTGTCTTCTAAAAGAGTCGATGATAATTTTAAGTGGTCAATCACATTAGTAATACCAAATCCTTGAATTTGAATACCGTTAGTTAATTTTGTGGCTAAATTGAAGTTGTTGTTGAATTGTGTATTACAATTGAAAATAAATCCATTAATAAAACACCATACAGTCCTATAACCTGCATTGTTTGGGTTTTGATACAAAACTGTTTCTTGAGTAGCTGGTACTAAGGTGCTATAATTCCAATCGAAATTCGTTCCGGTTTGCACATAGTCTAATGTTAAGCCTTGTACTGTTGCCGTACTTACAATGAATGATTCGTTTTGAAGTGCATAATCTGTAGAAAGGTAGCTTATTTGGGCAACACCAATATTAGATAATAAAACTATAATGAGTAATATAATTTTTTTCATTGACCATTTATTTTTAGTGTGTTAAAAGTAGTTATTATATTGATAATAAAAAACTCCCAAATATAGCCTTTTAAAGGTGCATGTGTAGAAAGCATACCAAAATCACCAAATCCTTCAACGACAAGCCTCACAAACCGCAAGATAAGTAAAAAAACCAAAAAAGCCGAACACGCTGCTTTGCTAAAATCGATGGTGCGAAAATTTAATCAGAATAAGGATTAAAAATAAAAACCTCACTACTAGTGAGGTTTTATAATTTTATAATTGTAGTTCAGCTTACATATTGCGTCTGTACTGACCGCCGACTTCAAACAAAGCCGAAGTAATTTGCCCTAACGAACAATACTTAGTGGCTTCCATCAATTTTTCAAATAGGTTTTTATTGTTGATAGCAGCGTCTTGAAGTTGGCTCAATTGTTCTTCTTCCAAACCGGAATTGGCCTTGTGTAAAGTGACTAAAGTTTTGATTTGGAATTGCTTTTCTTCCTCCGTAGCACGAATAACTTCCATAGGCACCACTGTTGGAGAACCTTTTGAACTTAAGAACGTATTCACTCCTATAATTGGAAATTCACCGGTATGTTTCAAAGTTTCGTAGTACAAACTTTCCTCCTGAATTTTACTTCTTTGGTACATCGTTTCCATCGCACCTAAAACACCACCACGTTCGGTAATTCTGTCGAATTCTTGCAACACAGCATCTTCTACTAAATCGGTTAATTCTTCAATGATAAACGAACCCTGAATCGGATTCTCATTTTTGGCCAAGCCTAATTCTTTATTAATAATCAATTGAATGGCCATCGCCCTACGCACTGATTCTTCTGTTGGCGTGGTAATGGCTTCGTCGTAAGCATTGGTGTGCAAAGAATTACAGTTGTCGTAAATCGCATACAAAGCTTGTAAGGTCGTGCGAATGTCATTAAAGTCAATTTCCTGAGCGTGCAACGAACGACCAGAAGTTTGAATATGGTATTTCAACATTTGAGCTCTTTCGTTAGCGCCGTATTTGTTTTTCATGGCTTTCGCCCAAATTTTACGCGCAACTCTACCAATTACAGCATATTCGGGATCGATTCCGTTTGAGAAGAAAAACGACAAGTTCGGACCGAAATCGTTAATGTTCATGCCACGACTTAGGTAATATTCCACATAAGTGAAACCATTTGCCAAAGTAAAGGCCAATTGGGTAATCGGGTTGGCACCGGCTTCAGCAATGTGATAACCTGAAATCGAAACCGAATAGAAATTGCGGACATTCTTTTGGATAAAATATTCCTGCACGTCACCCATCAAACGCAAGGCAAACTCAGTAGAAAAAATACAAGTGTTTTGCGCTTGGTCTTCTTTTAAAATGTCGGCTTGAACGGTACCGCGGACTTGCGTCAGGGTTTTGATTTTGATATCGTTGTAGATTTCTTTCGGTAACACTTGGTCACCGGTTACGCCTAACAACATCAATCCTAAACCATTATTTCCTTGCGGCAATTCGCCGTTGTATCTTGGTCTTGGCAAACCTTTCTTTTTGTAGATTTCGTTGATTTTTTCCTCAATTTCTACTTGAAGGTTGTTTTCGATAATGTATTTTTCACAGTTTTGGTCGATGGCCGCGTTCATGAAAAAGCCCAAAAGCATTGGCGCCGGACCGTTAATCGTCATTGATACGGAAGTCATTGGGTGACTCAAATCGAAACCGGAATACAATTTCTTGGCATCGTCTAAACAACAAATCGAAACACCGGCATTCCCGATTTTTCCGTAGATGTCCGGACGCAAATCAGGATCGTTTCCGTACAGCGTAACCGAATCAAAAGCCGTCGACAAGCGCTTTGCAGGCATGCCTAACGACACATAGTGAAAACGTCTGTTGGTGCGTTCCGGTCCGCCTTCTCCGGCAAACATACGCGTTGGATCTTCACCTTCTCTTTTAAACGGATACAAACCGGAAGCGAACGGGAATTCACCCGGAACATTTTCCTGTAAATTCCATTTTAAAATATCGCCCCAAGCTTGGTATTTAGGTAAAGCCACTTTGGGGATTTGTGAATGCGATAAACTTTCGGTATGCGTTTCAATCTTGATTTCTTTATCGCGCACTTTAAAGTTATAAACCGGATTTTTGTATTTATTGACTTTGTCGTTCCATGTCAGGATAATTTCCCAATTGAACGGATCAAGGTTCATTTTTACACGGTCAAATTCTTTAACTAATAAGTTTAAGAAGTCTTTGTTATCTTCATTGACATTCAAACTATTAGCTTCAACTCCGGCTTTATCAATATTGGCTTGTTTTTTGGAAACAGATTCAATGGTTTTATAAATCCCGTATAACTTTTGAGCTACTTCCACTTGCGTTAAAACGGTCTCATCATACTTGCGATTGTTCTCGGCTATCTCCGATAAATAACGCGTTCTGTGTGGTGGAATCACAAAAATCTTCTCGCTCATTTCACGAGTGATTTCGAAAGTCGATTGCAAATTGGCGCCGGTTTTCTCTACTATCTTGTCCATGATTTTTTTGTAGAGTGTGTTCATGCCCGGATCATTGAACTGAGAGGCAATTGTACCGATAACAGGCATATCATCCGGATTGACATCCCATAAATTATGGTTGCGTTGGTATTGTTTTTTCACATCGCGAATCGCATCTAAAGCACCGCGTTTGTCGAATTTGTTAATTGCTACCAAATCGGCAAAATCCAACATATCAATTTTCTCTAATTGTGTTGCGGCACCAAACTCAGGTGTCATCACATATAAAGATACATCTGAATGTTCTAAAATTTCGGTGTCACTTTGCCCTATACCCGAAGTTTCTAAAATGATGATATCGTATTTCGCAGCTTTCAAAACTTGAATCGCTTCGTTTACATATTTAGACAAAGCCAAATTCGACTGGCGTGTCGCCAACGAACGCATGTAAACTCTTGGATTGTTGATGGCATTCATACGAATTCTGTCGCCCAACAAAGCGCCGCCGGTTTTTCTTTTAGAAGGATCAACCGAAATCAATCCGATGGTTTTTTCAGGGAAATCGATTAAAAACCGACGAACCAATTCGTCTACTAAAGACGATTTTCCGGCACCACCGGTTCCTGTAATCCCTAAAACCGGAATTTGAGTCGTTTCGTTTTTTTGGTGGATAGCATCCAACGTTTCTTTAGCTACTTCGGGGAAATTTTCTGCCGATGAAATGATGCGGGCAATGGCAGTTGGATTTTTTTCTTCCAAATGATTGATTTCGCCATTCAATTCGTTACCAATAGGAAAATCCGCTTGTTTTACCAAATCGTTGATCATGCCTTGTAAACCCATAGCGCGACCGTCATCCGGAGAATAGATTCGAGTAATACCGTATTCGTGTAATTCCGAAATCTCAGAAGGCAAAATCACACCGCCGCCACCGCCGAAGATTTTGATGTGTCCCGCGCCTTTTTCTTTCAACAAATCGTGCATGTACTTAAAATACTCGTTATGTCCGCCTTGATAAGAGGTCATCGCAATGGCATTCGCATCTTCTTGAATGGCAGTATTTACCACTTCTTCCACGCTGCGGTCATGACCTAGATGAATCACTTCTACACCAGTGGCTTGGATGATGCGTCGCATGATATTGATGGCTGCATCATGCCCATCGAAAAGAGAAGCTGCTGTTACAATTCTTACTTTATTTTTAGGAATATAGGGTTGTTCTTGAACCATTGTTAAATAAGTGTCTGTTTTGAGGGTGCAATTTACAGAATTATTAAAAAAATCCCATTTAAAATCTGAAAAATAAAATGAAGAATGGAATATTAGTTGATTGACTGAATTAACATTTATTTGCCATTTTTCGGCATGAAGATTGCTTACTTTTGGGAAAACGAATTTGATATGAAAACAAAAATCGCGCTACTTCTTCTTGTTCCCTTTTTGGGAATATCCCAAATCAAAATTTTAGATGATCTCAAAAAAAAGGTGCCTGCCAAAAGTTCACAAGGCTTAAGTTCACTGTCGTCAACTGATATTTCCAAAGGTTTGAAAGAAGCGTTAAACAAAGGTATTGAGAAGCAAGTCAGCAAATTAACGGCAACCGATGGCTTTTACAAAAACGAATTGGTTAAAATTTTGTTGCCGGAAGAATTACAAAAAGTGGATAAAACACTCCGCAAAATGGGCATGAGTGATTTGGCCGATGAAGGCGTTTTACTATTAAACCGTGCAGCTGAAGAAGCGGTAAAAGAATCAACTCCGATATTTATAGATGCTGTAAAGAATATGAGTTTCACCGATGCCAAAAACATTTTGATGGGCAAAGAGAATGCCGCTACGACTTATTTACAATCGAGTACAACCAATCCGTTGTATGCAAAGTTCAGTCCGGTAATACAAAGTTCATTGGCCAAAGTAGGAGCTGATAAAGTTTGGGCAACTATAATTAAAAAATACAACAGCATTCCTTTAGTTGCTAAAGTCAATCCAAACTTAACAGATTACACTACTAACAAAGCATTACAAGGTGTTTTTACGATGATTGCTCTTGAAGAAAAAGACATCCGAACTCAGTTAAGCGCCAGAACTTCCCCTTTGTTGCAAAAGGTTTTCGCGTTGCAGGACAAAAAGTCTTAATTTTTTAGAAATCAATAACATAAGAATAACAAAATCTTAACACAAGAACTTTGATTGGAGACTTATCTTTGTAGTGTAATAAAATTTTGGTTTTTTATTATTTGGTTAGGTTAGTTAAAAAATGCCGGTGTTTGAAAAAGCATCGGTTTTTTTTATATTAATTTTTCATGGAGTTTTTTGAAGTAAGCAAAGGCTTTTACCAATCGACTGCCATACCAAGAAAACATTTCTCCATCAACGAAAAACGTTTTGGCATGGTGTGTAAATCGCCCCAATTCAAATGCGTGTTCGTCTTTAAAAGGAAAGGGTTCCGAAGACAATAATACCAAATCGGGATCGCCATGCAAGCGGATTTTTTTGATTTCTACTTCGGGATATCTTCCGGTACAATTAGGATTATTTTCGTAGATGTTTACGAATTTATTCAAACGCAACATTTCGTTGATAAAGGTATCGCCTCCGGCAACCATATAAGGATTAGCCCAAATAAAATAGGCGACCTTATAAGAAGGTTTGTCTTGGATGAAATTCTGAAAATCAAGATGTGCGAAACGTATTTTATCCATCCATTTTTGTGCTTCGGTTCTTTTGTTGAACAACTGCCCAAAATCTGCTATCATCTGGTAATTGTCTTCTAAGGTAATGATATTCGTTACCCAAACCGGACAAATTTCAGCCAATTGTTCCACTATCTCGGGCGTATTCTCTTCTTTGTTGGCGATAATGATATCGGGTTGGAGCAAACGTATTTTTTCAACATGCACGTTTTTAGTACCGCCAATGATTTTCTTCGTCGATTTAAAATGAAACGGATGCACGCAGAATTTGGTAATTCCGACGATATTGTCTTCTAAACCCAAATCGTATAACAATTCGGTTTGCGATGGCACCAAAGAAACGATTCGCTTGGGCGTGCTTTCGAAGGAATGAGAAGTTCCGAGTTGGTCAACAAAGTTTTTCATGGTTGTTTCTCAGGGATTCACAGCGCTTTTAGAATAGATTCCATTTCCTGCTGTAATTTCAGCGCTTCTTCCCTAGCCTTTTCAGCAAAATCCAATCCGTTTGAAGCGTAAATAATAGCTCTTGACGAGTTGATTAATAAACCAACCTCTTCGTTCATACCGTATTGACAAACCTCAGAAAGACTGCCGCCTTGAGCGCCTACACCGGGAACTAATAAAAAACTATCCGGTACAATTTTTCGGATCTCGGCAAAATACTCGGCTTTGGTGGCGCCAACTACATACATCAAATTTTGGCTGTTCTGCCAAGTCTTTGACGTTTTGATGACCTTTTGGTATAAGGCTTCTTCTCCAACATTTTGCGTTTGAAAATCAAAAGCGCCTTCGTTGGAAGTCAGCGCTAATAATATGGTGTGTTTGTTTTCGAAAGCCAAAAAAGGTTCTACACTGTCTTTGCCCATATAAGGCGCTACCGTAACACTGTCGAAGTTTAAATCTTCCAAAAAAGCTTTGGCGTACATGGTTGAGGTATTGCCAATGTCACCGCGTTTGGCATCGGCGATGGTGAAGA
Organism: Flavobacterium sp.; assembly: GCF_044373165.1. Lineage (GTDB taxonomy): Bacteria > Bacteroidota > Bacteroidia > Flavobacteriales > Flavobacteriaceae > Flavobacterium. The sequence continues at coordinate 4,742 of NZ_JBILQL010000053.1, read as the reverse complement.
TTTCAGGATAATATTCGTTGATATAGTTGATGGTTTTTTGGAGCGATGTCCAACCTTTTAAACCGTGCGCTTCATAGAAAGCCATATTGGGTTTATAGGAAACACATAAGTCGTGCGTAGCGTCGATGATGGCTTTGTTGAATTCGAAAATCGGATCTTCCAGCGTTAGTAAGTGCGACGGAATTTTTTGTAAATCGACATCCAACCCAATACAGAGAAAGGACTTTTTGTTTTGAATTTGTTGGATAAGTTGTGTTGTAGTCATTATGGTTTGTTTGTGCGTAAAGTTCGCAAAGTTTTTGTAATGTTGGTTGTAAAAAATCACCCAAGTACTCGGATAGTTTCCTCTTTAGCCCCGTCTCGTCCTTAAAAGACGAGATCGCTCCTAAAATAAAAAAAGCCTCAATCAATGAGGCTCATATCTTAGAAAACTTCGCTTTCTTTTAATTTTTCAGTGTTGGAAACCAATTGAAGTTCATCAATCATCTTTTGAAGGTTTCCGTTCATAAAGCCGTCGAGGTCGAAAATGCTCAATCCGATTCGGTGGTCGGTGATTCGGCCTTGCGCATAATTGTAAGTGCGAATTTTAGCCGAACGGTCGCCACTGCTTACTTGAGAGTTACGCTTTTTGGCATCTTCCTCTTGCTTTTTGGCCAATTCCATTTCGTACAAACGCGAGCGCAATACGGTTAAGGCTTTGTCTTTGTTTTTATGCTGTGATTTTTCGTCCTGACATTGGGCTACCAATCCGGTAGGAATGTGTGTCATACGTACGGCCGACTTGGTCGTATTTACCGATTGACCGCCCGGACCTGAGGAACAGAAAAAGTCGATACGCACATCGTTCATGTCGATTTGCACGTCAAATTCTTCGGCTTCCGGCAATACCATTACCGTGGCGGCAGACGTGTGAACGCGACCTTGGGTTTCGGTTTGCGGTACGCGTTGTACGCGGTGAACACCGGCTTCGAATTTTAAAGTGCCATAGACATCTTCACCGGTCACTTCAAAAATAACTTCTTTGAAACCGCCTGAAGTTCCTTCATTCATATCTACTACAGAAGTTCTCCAGCCACGGCCTTCGCAGTATTTGGTGTACATGCGGTATAAATCGCCGGCAAAAATAGAAGCTTCGTCACCACCGGTTCCGGCACGGATTTCCACCATGACGTTTTTAGCATCTTCAGGATCTTTCGGGATGAGCATAAACTTGATTTCATCTTCTAATTGCGGCAAACGGTCTTTGGCTTCATCCATTTGCATTTTGGCCATTTCAACCATTTCAGCATCGGATCCATCCTCTAAAATTTCGTTGGCTTCGGCGATGTTGTCTGTCAAACGAACATATTCATCGCGTTTTTCCATCAAGGCTTTTAAACCTTTATATTCTTGATTTAATTGTACGTAACGCTTTTGATCGGCAATTACATCGGGTTGAATAATCAAATCCGAAATCTCGTCGAAGCGTTGTTTTACATATTGTAATCGGTCTAACATTGTTGCAGTTTTCTTTTTTAAAGTGTGCAAATTTAGGCAAAATAAAGCAATAAATTGTATTTTTTTTGGAGCGGTTTCCTGCTGTCCGCTACAATCTTTTTGCCACAACGTTTAACAATAAAAGCAGCAACATTGCCAATGGCAAAAAGGATTTTCACTCCCATCAGGGCTAGTTGCCATAATTTTCATAATATTGTATTGCTTAAATTTGACACCATGTCTCGTAAAAATATCGGCCTCTGTTTTTTTATAGTTTTGATCTTTACGATTTCTTGTAAAAAGGAATCCGAGGTGGAAGTATTCGGAATCAAAATCCAAAAAAAATACAGTCAATTGGAAAAAGCCAAATGGTTTTTGGGCCATTGGGAAAATGTTACTAAAGAATTCATTACAAAGGAAATTTGGACACAAAAAAATGATAGTGTTCTATGGGCAGAGAGCTTTATAACCGTAGCAAAAGACACCGTTTTTTATGAAAAAGTGGATTTGATAGAACGCAATGACAGCTTGTTTTATATCGTTTCTGTTCGCGACCAAAACAAAGAAAAACCGGTTTCGTTTTACCTGACAAAAGCAACCGATACCCAATTAGTTTTTGAAAACCCGAAACACGATTTTCCCAACAAAATTGTTTATACCAAAATCACTTCCGACAGTCTGGTAGCCACTATTTACGGCTCCAAAAAATCTGAAGAATTTCCTATGAAAAGAAAAAAATAACACCTGTAAAACATTATGAAAAAAACAATTGTGCTCATTGGAATTCTAGCCTTAGTTAGTTGCCAAAATAAATCTGAAAAACAATTTGACCAACTGGAAAAAATGAATTGGCTGTTAGGTCAGTGGGAAAATACTACTCCTGAAGGTTATTTAACCGAAACTTGGAGCAAGACTAATGACAGTACTTTTACAAGCCAAACCTATTTTATCATTAATAAAAAAGATACGGTGCACAACGAAAGTATAGTGTTGACTCAAGTTAATGACGATTTGATTTATCGCGCAACTGTAAAGGGACAAAACAATGATGATGCGGTTGATTTTAAACTCACTTCAGAAGCGGAAAATAGCTTTATTTTTGAAAATCCCAAACACGATTATCCTCAAAAAATTGTGTACAAAAAAGTCAACGACAAATCACTAGTAGCTACGATTTCGGGGAATCAACAAGGTAAAGCAACTACGGAAAGCTATCCGATGCAAAAGAAATAACACTATAATTCTTAATAATCATATCAAGTCTCGCCCAAACCGCGGGATTTTTTTATGTCTAAACGCTAGTAAATCAATTTGGTAAAAAAAGTTATTTATATTTAGTCTAAATAAGTTTTGATATTTATTTTCGTCTTTATAGATTTGCAATGTTATTTTAATTTAATCTAAATAAGAATGAAAACAATACTAACACTATCTGCTAGTCTATTACTATCAATGGCATCCTTTGGACAAGAAACCAAAAAAGATACCATTAACGCTTTGAAAGAAGTTGAAATCAACACCAACAAATACAAGTACAAACTAGAAAAAAGTACTACCGTTTCCAAAATGCCGCTCAACAACATCGAGAATCCACAAGTGTACAATACCGTTACGAGCGAATTACTGAAAGAGCAAGTAGTCACCAACTTTAACGACGCTTTGAAAAACGCTACCGGAGTAACGCGTCTTTGGGAATCCACAGGACGTGGCGGCGATGGTGCCGAATTTTAAACCATGAGAGGTTTTTCGGTACAGCCAACTATGGTGAACGGATTGCCGGGTATTAATAACGGTAGTATCGACCCGATTAATGTTGACAATATAGAAATCATCAAAGGACCATCGGGAACCTTGTTTGGCAGCAGTTTAATTTCTTACGGCGGTTTAATCAACATCGTAACCAAAAAACCACACCAAAACTTCAGTGGTGAAATCGGTTACAATGCCGGAACTTATGGTATGGATCGTATCACAGCCGATGTGAATGTCCCGCTGAATAAAGAGGTAGCGGTGCGCATTACTTCGGCTTACCAAAACGAAAACTCATTTCAAGATGCCGGATTTTCTAAATCTATTTTCGTAGCACCTTCCTTAAGCTACAAGGTAAATGATAAGTTATCATTCTTTATCAATACCGAATTCACCAACAGAACTTCGGCCAATGCACCCATGATTTTCTTGAGTCGTTATTCGCCTTTATCATTCAATTCGATCGACTTATTCGAACAGAATTATAAAAAATCGTACACTTCAAACGAATTGACTATCAGCAATCCGACCTTTAATTTGCAAGCGCAAATGCTCTACAAATTGTCGGACAACTGGACGTCACAAACTGTTTTATCCAGAAGCAACAGCAAAACCAATGGCTATTATTCTTATTTGTGGGATTCGGCCAATGGCGACGAGTTTACGCGTTTTATCTCTAAACGAAACGGACAAACCTTAGCCACCGATATCCAACAGAACTTTATTGGTGATTTTAAAATTGGCAACCTCCGAAACCGCATGGTTGTTGGGATCGATTATTACGCCCAAAATATCCTAAACGCCAGCAATAACTGGGTGGGCGCCGGAACGATTTCTTTGGTAAACCAAACCGATTCGGGTGCCGCCAATTTAACCCAAGCCGGTATCGACAACTTATTAGCCGGTACTTTCGAACCCAATTCGGATACCGAATCGCAAGTGGTGAGTGCTTATGTATCAGATGTCATCAATATTACTAGCAAACTATCCGTAATGGCGAGTTTGCGTGTGGATGAATTCAGAGGAAAAACTTCGGCTTTTGCTACGGAAGAAATTAACAGTCAGATAGCGGTTTCACCAAAATTCGGAGCTGTATACCAAATTATTGAAAATAAAGTTTCGGTTTTCGGAAATTATATGAACGGATTCCAAAATATTGCTCCCGGACAAAGAGCAGATGGACCAACCAATACCATAGCCACCACATTTGATCCGGAACAAGCCAACCAATATGAATTCGGTTTGAAAACCAATTTGTATAAAGACATTATCTCTGCATCTTTAAGTTATTATGACATCAATGTTAAAAACCGTTTAATGACAGATCCAACCAACCCAAATGCCTCTGTACAAGGTGGCGAAGTGGAGAGCAAAGGTGTTGAATTAAGCGTAACGGTAAATCCAATTAAAGGTTTCAACATCATCGGTGGTTACAGTTACAACGACAGCGAAGTAACCAAAGACAATACCAATAGCGGGTATTTAGGCTTACGTCCGGAAGAAGCCGGTCCGAAAAC
>NZ_JBILQL010000122.1:0-4048 GCF_044373165.1 Flavobacterium sp. | reverse complement strand
CTCCTAAGCCATTCCATTTTTTTAAGATTGATAATAAACTTTGCTCTACGTCGTAAAAACTTACGGTGTCGACTTCATTTTCGGCATGTTCTATGACTTCAAATTCGCTGTCGATGGCGATGGTTTCTAATCCGTTTTCTATAAAAGTTACCCAATATTCTTTGGATGACACATTGGTTACTACGCCTTTACCATATTCAGCGTGGTTGATTCTGGAGCCTATTCCTAATAATTTCATAAGTTTAAATTTTGAGCCACTAAAATAGGAATTTACCCTTAATAAAAAAACCATCTGATTGCTCAGATGGTCTTTCAACACAATTAACTTAACTAAAAATCTAAAAACAATAACTATTTTCCGCCACCAACTTGGCTGTAATAGTTTCTCTTAAACCTACAATATTCGGCATATTGGTATATTTGGTAAAACGGCGTAATCCCATTAGCATCATGCGTTGTTCATCGCCTTCCGCAAAAGAGATAATGCTTTCTTTTCCTTTTTGGGTAACCACATCTACGGCTTTGTATAAATATAATTTAGCCATAGCGATTTGCTCCGTAACTTTAGCTTCGCCCTCTTTTTTGGCTAATTTTTCAGTTCTTAGTATAGTACTTTCAGCAATGTATATTTCGATAAGCATATCAGCAGCAGCCATCAATAGTTGTTGGTGTGCGTCTAAATCCATCCCGTATTTTTGAACAGCCGCTCCGGCTACCATTAAAAAGGCTTTTTTCAACTTGCCAATCATTTCTTTTTCTTCCGAAAATAAGGCTGAATAATCAGGTGTATCGAAGGATGGAATACCCATTAATTCTTCTTGCACTTTCATGGCCGGTCCGAGTAAATCTACATGACCCTTCATCGCTTTTTTGATTAGCATTCCTACCGATAGCATTCGGTTGATTTCATTGGTTCCTTCGTAGATACGGGCAATACGGGCATCACGCCAAGCGCTTTCCATAGGCGTATCTTCAGAGAATCCCATGCCGCCGTAGATTTGAATGCCTTCATCGGCACAGTTTTGAACATCTTCTGAAACGGCTACTTTTAAAATGGAACATTCGATAGCGAATTCTTCTACGCCTTTCAATTCAGCTTCTTGATGGCTTGCACCTTCGGCTTCTCGAATTTTGATACGATTTTCAATGTCTTTGGCAGCACGGTAAGTAGCACTTTCTCCGGCATAAGCAGAAGTGGCCATTTCGGCTAGTTTATATCGGATAGCGCCAAAACTGGAGATAGGCGTATTGAACTGAATTCTTTCATTAGCATAATTCACGGCATTGGAAGTCACACGACGTTGCGCGTCCAAACAAGCGGCAGCCAATTTGATGCGACCTACATTCAAAGCATTCATGGCAATTTTGAACCCTTCGCCACGTCCGGCCAACATGTTTTCTACCGGAACTTTGGTGTCTGCAAAGAAAACCTGACGGGTAGAAGAGGCGCGTATACCTAATTTGTGTTCTTCTTCGTTCATCGTGATTCCATTGCTTGGATCATTTTCTACAATGAAACCGGTAATGTTTTTGTCATCTTCAATACGAGCGAAAACAATAAATACAGAACAGAATCCCGCATTAGAAATCCACATTTTTTGTCCGGTAATGTTGTAATACTTTCCATCAGCCGATAAAACCGCTTTCGTTTTTCCGGAATTGGCATCAGAACCTGCGCCGGGTTCGGTCAAACAGTAAGCACCAAACCATTCGCCTGAAGCCAGTTTAGGCACGTATTTTTGTTTTTGTTCTTCGGTTCCGTATAAAGTAATCGGCATGGTTCCAATTCCGGTATGCGCACCAAAAGCCGTTGAGAACGAACCGGTCGCACCCGAAATATAATCGCACACCAAACAAGTATCCACGAATCCCATGCCCATACCGCCATAAGCTTCAGGAACAGCTACGCTTAAAAAGCCCATTTCTCCGGCTTTGCGCATCATTTCTTCTGTAAATGCGTAGTCTTTGTGTTCAAAACGGTCTTTGTTAGGCCAAATTTCTTTATCGACAAATTCTTTAACAGAATCGCGCATCATGATTTGTTCTTCTGAGAAATCTTCAGGAGTAAAAATGTTTTCACATTTGGTTTCCTTTACCAAAAACTGTCCACCTCTTGTTATATCTTCCATTTTATTATTATTTTAAATTTTTTTCTGATTAGTGTTTACCATTAAGAAGTTAAGTTTTTACATTAAGAAAATGTGAGCCTTAATGAAACCTTTAACTTTTCTTAATTTCTTAATGTTTGAAATTATAATAATTCATAAACGCCCGCCGCGCCTTGTCCGGTTCCGACACACATGGAAACGATTCCGTATTTGTCACCTCGGCGTTTCATTTCATCAAATAATTGCACCGATAATTTAGCTCCGGTACAACCTAGCGGATGTCCTAAAGCAATAGCACCGCCGTTCACATTGACAATGTCAGGATTGATGCCTAATTCTCTGGTTACGGCTAAAGCTTGAGAAGCAAAAGCTTCGTTTAATTCGATTAAGTTGATATCGTTTAAAGTCAGGCCTGCTTGTTTCAAAGCTTTCGGAATGGCTTTTACCGGACCGATTCCCATGATTCTTGGTTCCACACCGGCAGCGGCATAACTTACCATTCTGGCAATAGGCGTAAGGTTCAATTCTTTCACCATTTCCTCACTCATTATCAGAACAAAAGCAGCACCATCACTCATTTGTGAAGCATTACCGGCTGTTACACTACCATCGGCAGCAAATACAGGTCTGAGTTTTCCTAAAGCTGCCGCGTTGGTGTCAGCTCTCGGACCTTCGTCTTTGGTCACGGTATAGGATTTGGTTTCTTTTTTACCGTTTTCATTGATAAACGTTTGTTCGATAGTAATCGGAACAATTTGCTTGTCGAATTTACCTTCGGCTTGGGCTTTTATGGCTTTTAAATGCGAATTCAAAGCAAACTCATCTTGGTCTTCGCGAGACACGTTGAATTGTTTGGCTACTGCTTCAGCGGTTAAGCCCATTCCCCAGTAATAATCTTCGTGACCTTCGGCTGCAACGCTGTAATCCGGTGTTGGTTTGTAACCGCCCATTGGAATAAAGCTCATGCTTTCGGCACCGCCGGCGATGATACAATCGGCCATTCCGCTTTGAATTTTAGAAGTGGCCATCGCAATGGTTTCTATTCCTGAAGCGCAATAACGGTTGACTGTTACACCCGGAACATCGGTTACTTTTAATCCCATTAGGGAAATCAAACGGGCTACGTTTAATCCTTGTTCGGCTTCGGGCATGGCGTTTCCTACCATAACGTCGTCGATACGGGTTTTGTCGAAATCAGGAAGCTGAGCCATCATGTACTCAATCGTTTCTGCGGCTAATTCATCCGGTCGTTTGAAACGGAAAACTCCCTTTGGGGCTTTACCTACCGCGGTTCGATAGGCGGAAACAATGTATGCTGTTGTTTTTTTCATTACTGCTATTTTATGTCGTTCCTACGGAACTTTATTGAATCATAATTTATTTGTCTACCCGTATGACGTCTCTACGAGACTTAGTTTCTTAGGGGTTTTCCTTTGGTTAGCATGAATTGGATTCTTTCTAAAGTCTTGCGTTCTGTACACAAGCTTAAGAAAGCTTCTCTTTCAATATCTAGTAAGTATTGTTCTGACACTAATGTTGGTTCGGATAAATCGCCTCCGGCCATTACATAGGCTAGTTTGTTAGCAATTTTTTGGTCGTGTTCCGAGATGTATTTTCCGGCCACCATTTGATCGGTACCAACTAAAAACATACCAAGGGCTTGTTTACCCAATACTTTTACATCTTTTCTTTGAATTGGTTGGGTGTAACCGGCTTCCGCCATTAGCAATGCGTGTTTTTTAGCTTCGGCTATCTGACGGTCTTTGTTGACCACTACTATGTCTTTTCCTTTTTGCAGTACGCCCATGTCAAAGGCTTCATAAGCTGAAGTGGCTACTTTGGCCATGGCGACGGATAGGAAGTATTCTTGCAATGTGTTCAATTCTACATCGTTTTTGCGGAATAGGTCGGAAGCGCGTAAAGTCATTTCTTTAGAACCG
>NZ_JBILQL010000052.1:0-16612 GCF_044373165.1 Flavobacterium sp. | reverse complement strand
ATTGGTAGACACGCTGGACTTAAAATCCAGTGAACAGCAATGTTCGTGCGGGTTCAAGTCCCGCTCTGAGTACAAAAGCCTCTAACATAGTTAGAGGCTTTTTTGTTTTAATCTCTTTTTAAATTTCAATGGGTACTTTTGTAATTAGTAAACGCCTGAGTGACGACTATAAATTTGAATTTGTTTCCAGAAAAGGGAAGCCGATTTTTACCAGCATCAACTATGAATTGCGATTTGAGTGCGAGGAAGCAATTGAGTTGTTCAAAGCTGCTATTGAAGAGTATTTATTTTTAAGATTCAAGACAGCAAAAGGAAAATGTTTCTTTAAACTAATGAAAGGCGATAAAGTTTTCGCCATAAGCAGAAAATATGCTACAGAGCTGATGATGCAAAAGGGAATAGATGAAATCATAAAGTATGCCCATAAAGCTGAGATTTTAGATTTTTCAACGGGAGATACTATTTTTTCAGAAAATTAAAGTTGTAAAATAATTCAAAAAGAAAAGCCACGCATAGCGTGGCTTTGATTCTTTCTGTAATTTAAAATTACTTAGCTGGAGCAGCAGTTGTGTCAGCAGCAGTTGTGTCAGCAGCAGTTGTGTCAACAGCAGCAGTAGTATCAACAGCTTCAACAGCAGTTGTGTCAGCAGCTGGCTCAGCAGCAGCGTCAGCTTGTTTACAAGAAACTACAGTTAATGTAGCAACAACAGCTAAACTTAAAAATACTTTTTTCATCTTACTTAATTATAAAAGGTTAATTATTAATTCGGAGCAAAGATATAAATTTTTTTATTCGGAAAAACTTTTATTTAACTTTTTTTAAAATTCCTCTTTAACTTCCGGTTTTTCATTTAACAACAATCGTGCCAAAACTAAAATATTTGTTAAAATTATTTTCTTTCTTTAGGGTAAATTATTTTCATTTCCTCAATCAGATTTTTAGCACCGGCAAATTTGTCAACAATAAACAATACATATCGTAAATCTACCATAATATTTCGGCAGATTTCAGGCGAGTAATAAATATCACTCATCGTTCCTTCCCAAACCCTATCGAAGTTCAAGCCAATCAAATTACCGTTAGCATCAAGAGCCGGACTACCGGAATTACCACCGGTAGTATGATTGGTTGCAATAAAGGCCACCGGCATTTTCCCTTTTACACTGTATTTTCCGTAATCTTTGGCGTTATACAAATCAATTAATTTTTGAGGTACATCAAATTCATAATCGCCCGGAATGTATTTTTCCATAACGCCATCCAAATAAGTAAACGGTTCGTAAACTACAGCATCATTTGGTTTGTAACCTTTAATTTTACCATAGGTTACTCTCAATGTACTATTGGCATCGGGGAATATCCGAGCCGATTTCGGACTCAATTCCAGAATAGCTTTCATATAAGTTCTTTGGGTGGCGATATTCCTTAGATTAATTTCATCGTATTTTGGCGCTACTTTTTTTAAATGACTTTCGGCCATGGCTTTGATCACTTGAAAGCCACTATCGTTATTTAATTTTTCCAAAACGGCTTTGCTTTCTCCGGTAAGCAATTCTTTGATTTTATCGTAACTAACCAATTGCGATTTACTGAACACTTCGGCAGCTAAATTGGACGCACTTACCTTTTCAAAATCCACCGGTAGAAAGGCTTTCGGGTATTTTTCGGTATAAATGGCAATTAACTGCTCAAATACTTTTTCGTCAACTTTAGCATTAAAATCTTTGTAAAAATCACCTAAACCGGTAATTAAATTGTTTCTGCGGTCGTTGAACGATTGTTCGCCTTTGGTATTGTAAATTTGTTCCAATTGGTACAATTTGTAACCCAAACTCAAAATCTCAGTATTGCGAAGGGCGATTTCACTGAATATATCACGTGCTAAAGCATATTCCTGAATTTCGGTATAGTTCTTTTCAAAATCGGCTAGTAAGTTACCGTATTCCGCTTGTTTACCTGCTGCATTGACTTTTTGTTGGAAATCAGCTTCAAATTGTTTCTTCATACCAACGGCATTGGCTTTTTTCAGTCCTTTGGTTTCGCCCATCCATTTTTTCCAAGAGTTGGCAATGCTGGCGTTTTTGGAAGCATACTGAATTTTAATGGCTTTGTCTTTGCGCATAAACTCGTTTTGCACTTTTAACGTTGCATCACGGATGGCTACTTTAGCCGGATTAAGGGTGTTAACAATCTGTTCTACCGCTACTGCAGGCAGGTATTCCTGAGTTCTTCCTGGATAGCCCATTACCATCGTAAAGTCGTTTTCCTTCAATCCTTTCAAAGAAATCGGAAAAAAGTGTTTTGGTTTGTATGGTACATTGTCTTTAGAATAAGCAGCCGGTTTGTTATTTTTATCTGCATAAATTCTGAACAAAGAAAAATCGCCTGTATGACGGGGCCAAACCCAGTTATCAGTATCGGAACCAAATTTTCCAATTGAACTTGGTGGTGCGCCAACCAAACGTACATCACGAAATGTTTCGGTTACAAATAATACGTATTGGTTGCCGTCAAAAAACGTCCTGATGCTGTTTTCTTGCCAAGATTCTTTTGGCAATGTTTTATGTAACAAACTGATGTTTTCCTGGATTTTTTTCTGTTTGTCGCTTTCTGAAGAAATACCGGCAGTACCTTCTAATACTTTCACAGTCACATCTTCAATGCGAACAATAAAGGTTACGAATAAATCTTTGTTGGGCAATTCTTCTTCCATTTTGTAAGCCCAAAAACCATTGGTCAGGTAATCGTTTTCAACGGTAGAATGGCTCTGTATGTTGTCATAACCACAGTGGTGATTGGTTAAAATCAGGCCTTTGTCCGAAATCACTTCAGCGGTACAACCGCCGTCAAAATGAGGTACGGCATCTTTTAAACTGGATTGATTAACCGAATAGATGTCTTCAGCAGAAATTTTCATGCCTAAGTTTTTCATTTCGCTTTCGTTCATTCCTTTCAATAACGAAGGAATCCACATGCCGCCTTGTTGTGCCTGAACTTGTACAACAATAAACAGGAGCAGCAGTTTAAGGTATTTCATATGTCTCATTTGTTTGTGTATTTGAAGGGTTTGTTTGTTAAAAAATTTATTTGTTACAAAGGTGATTGAAAATTACAGCAGTCGCTCCTTTGTTCATTTGGACAAATGTCTCGCAAATGTGTCCTTTTTCGTGGCGGATATCAGTATTCATAATCAAATTGTTGAAGGCATCGTTTAGTTGCTCTTGAGTAGTGACTGATATACAACCTTCCATATTGACTAAGGCCGTGGCTTCGGCAAAATGGCTGTAATTCGGACCAATCACTATCGGAAGGCCAAAAGTGGCCGGTTCCAAAATATTGTGAACACCCGGATGTCCAAATCCGCCACCCACATAAGCAATATCAGCATAGCTGTAAATCTTAGTCAGTATACCGATAGTGTCGATAATGAAAACTTGGTATTCAGTTAAGTTTTTGTACGCTTTTTCAGAAAACAAAACAGTTGATTTCGAAAGTTGAGATCGGAGATTTGAAATTTGCTCTGTCTTGATATTGTGCGGGGCGATGATAAACTTCACATCATCGTTTGATTGGTTGATGAAATTTACCAGCAAACTTTCATCTTTCGGCCATGAACTTCCAATAACTATAGTCGTTTTTTGGTTTTTAAATGCTTCTATAAAGTCCAAAGTATTATCGCGTTCCAATATGGCAACTACTCTGTCAAATCGGGTATCTCCTGAGATTTTTACATTTTGATAACCAATACTTTGCAATAGTTTTTTGGAGCTTTCGTTTTGTACAAAAAAGTAGTCAAAAGTTTTCAAGGCCTTTCTGTAGAAACCACCATACCATTTAAAAAAAGCTTGTTTTTCTCTAAAGATTCCCGAAATCAAATAGGTTTTGATGCCGGCTTTTTGCAAAACTTTTAGGTAATTCGGCCAAAATTCATACTTGATAAAAAACACCAATTCGGGCTTTACTAACTGTACAAATTTTTTGGCATTATAAGCGGTATCCAAAGGCAAGTAAACCGTAACATCGGCGACAGTATTGTTTTTTCTGACTTCATAACCCGAAGGCGAAAAAAAGGTCAACACTATTTTATGGTTGGGATATTCGGTTTTAATTTTTTCCATAACAGGCAATCCTTGCTCGTATTCGCCCAAGGAAGCGGCGTGGAACCAAATGGTTTTATCGTTCGGGTGGATTTTTTCGGATAAAGAACAGAAAACAGTTTTTCGACCATCCACAAATAGCTTCATTTTCGGACTGAAAAACGCCAAAATTTTAACGGTTGCAGCAGCTAAAAGCAGGATTAAATGGTACAAAAAATACATTCCGAAAAATTTGATGCGCTAAAATACGTTTCTTTTATCGAATAGGATATTCTACTTCAGAATTTCTTACTTTTGCTACGCATAATTTTTTACAATATGAGAAAAATTCAGATGGTTGACTTGAAAAGTCAATATGATAAAATTAAAGATACCGTTAATGCTTCCATTCAAGAAGTTTTAGATACAACCACTTACATTAACGGACCGTTGGTTCATGAATTTCAAAAAGATTTAGAGGAATATTTAGATGTTAAACACGTGATTCCTTGTGCCAACGGAACCGATGCTTTGCAAATCGCGATGATGGGCTTGGATTTAAAACCCGGCGATGAGGTTATCACAGCCGATTTTACTTTTGCGGCTACGGTTGAAGTAATTGCCTTGCTTCAGTTAACTCCGGTTTTGGTTGATGTAGATGTAGTGAATATGAATATTTCCATCGAAGCGATAAAAAAAGCGATTACACCAAAAACCAAAGCGATTGTACCGGTACATTTGTTCGGACGAGCAGCGAATATGGAAGCGATTATGGCCATTGCCAAAGAACACAATTTATATGTAATTGAAGACAATGCCCAAGCGATTGGCGCCAATTGTAAATTATCAGATGGTACTAAAAAGAAAGCCGGAACCATCGGACACGTGGCTTCAACGTCTTTCTTTCCGTCTAAAAACTTAGGTTGTTATGGCGATGGCGGGGCTATTTTTACCAATGATGATGCATTGGCTCACAAAATAAGAGGAATTGTTAATCACGGAATGTATGTGCGATACCACCATGATGTGGTAGGCGTAAATTCGCGTTTAGACAGTATCCAAGCCGGCGTTTTAAAAGCCAAATTACCTTTCTTGGATGCCTACGGAAAAGCACGTCAAGTTGCGGCCCGTAAATATTCAGCAGCCTTTGAAGGTCACAAAAATATCATTGCGCCTACTATTTGCGACATTTGTGATTGCCACGTTTTCCATCAATATACTTTGAGAATTATCAACGGTGACCGCAATGGTTTGATGGAACATTTGTTGGCTAAAGGTATTCCGTGCGCCATCTATTATCCGATTCCGCTGCACAGTCAGAAAGCTTATGCCGATGCTCGCTACAAAGAAGAAGATTTTCCGGTAACCAATCAGTTGGTTAAAGAGGTGATTTCATTACCAATGCATACCGAACTCGATGACGAGCAAATCCAATACATAACAGACAGTGTTTTAGAATTCTTCAATTAATTATGAAAAAAGTTTTAGTAACCGGCGGATTAGGTTTTATTGGTTCTCACACCGTAGTTGAATTGTTTAATGCAGGTTTTGAACCCCTAATTATTGATAATTTATCCAACTCTTCTATCAATGTTTTAGATGGTATTGAGCGAATCATTGGCAAAAAACCATTATTCGAAAAATTAGATTTAAGAGAAAAAGCCGCTGTACAACAGTTTTTTGCCCAACACAGTGATGTGGTTGGGGTAATCCATTTTGCAGCTTCTAAAGCAGTGGGTGAAAGTGTTGAAAATCCGTTGTTGTATTACGAAAACAACCTGAATACTTTGGTGTATATACTTCAGGAATTGTCACAATTGCCTGTTGCTAACTTTATTTTCAGTTCTTCTTGTACGGTTTATGGTCAGGCCGAAAAAATGCCAATAACCGAAGATGCTTCAATACAACCGGCCATGTCACCATACGGAAATACCAAGCAAATTGGTGAAGAAATTATCACTGATACGGCTAAGGTTACCAATATCAACTCCATTTTATTGCGCTATTTTAATCCGGTTGGAGCGCATCCTAGTACCGAAATAGGCGAATTGCCTAACGGTGTTCCGCAAAATTTAGTACCGTTTATTACCCAAACCGGTATGGGTTTACGCCAACAACTTTCAGTGTATGGAGATGATTATCCAACGCCTGACGGTACTGCGATTCGCGATTACATACACGTTGTTGATTTAGCTAAAGCCCATGTGGTGGCTTTACAACGATTACTGAACAAGCAAAACTTAGAAAAAGTAGAAACTTTCAATTTAGGCACCGGAACCGGAAGTTCTGTTTTAGAAGTAATTCAGGCTTTTGAAAAGGTATCCGGAAAAAAATTACCGTATCAAATAGTGGGCAGAAGGGAAGGCGATATTACATCGGCTTATGCCAATACTGATAAAGCCAATACTGTTTTGGGTTGGAAAGCCGAATTGACTCTGGAAGAAAGTTTGGCTTCTGCTTGGAAATGGGAACAAAAAATCAGAAGCTAAAACCGCTTCTAATCCACTAATTTAATGACGCCAAAAACCGATTTCAAACTACTTTTCTGCTTAATTATAGTTGCGGTAGTTTGGGGTACGACTTATTTGGGCATTCGCGTAGCCGTTGAAACCATACCGGAATGGTACATCACTTCAAGCCGACAAGGTTTAGCCGCTTTGATAGTATTGGCTATTTTAATGTATAAAAAACAGTTGGCGTGGATTGGATGGGAAAACTTCAAACTCCAATTTATTCCCGCTATTTTAATGATAGTCGTGGCCAACGGATTCACTACTATAGCCGAAAAAACTTTGCCCAGTGGCTTAACTTCCATTTTAAGTGCGTTGTCTCCTTTAGTGGTTTTTTTGGGCGGAACTGTAGGCGGAATACAAAAACCATCGCTCAAAGGATTTATAGGGGTATTGATAGGTTTTTTAGGTGTAGTTTTTATTTTTCGAGATGGTTTAGGGGATATTTTAGACCCAAACTATAAGACCGGTGTATTGTTCCTCAGCATAGCTATTTTAGCTTGGTCGATCGGAACGATTTATACCAAAATCCATACGCACAAGTCCAATAACATCGCACTGAATTTATTTTATCAGTTTTCCATTGCAGCTATAGTGCAGTTCGTTTTGGCTTTACTCTTGAATCCAAATGTAGATTTTACAACATGGAGTGCTCGCAGTATCGGAGCTACGCTATACCTTTCGGTTTTTGGGTCGGTGATTGCTTTTTTTGCTTACCATTATGCGCTCAAACGAGTATCGGCTATTCAAATTACGGTGTTGAATTATTTCAATACAGCCATTGCCGTATTTTTGGGCTGGTTGTTGTTGGACGAGGTCATCACGTCCGACTTTCTGATTGCTACGGTGTTGATTATTTTAGGTGTTTTTATCACCAACTATAAAAGGAATTAAAAAAATCCCACGCTTTCACATGGGATTTTAGTTTATTTTTCTACCGATTCTTTTAATTTTTTAGCGGCTTCTTCCATTTTTTTTGCGCTTTTTAATTTGGCGCTGTCAATCTTAGCTTTGGTTTTTTCTTTTATCGAATCGATTTTGATGTCGGCTTTTATGGCAGCGGAATCAATGGTTTCGTTCACTTCTTCTTTTAAAGCATCTTTGGCCGCGTCTAATTTTTCTTGGGTTTCGTTTTTACACGAAGTCAACAAAGCCATTAAGGCTAAGGACAAAACAATTTTTTTCATGTTTATTTTATTTAATTTTTAATAATAAATTGGGATCAGGACAATTCTGCAAATAAAATGCCAAGGTTTTTGAACTACATACGCCGGGATAATCACCGGTCTTGTTTTCCATATCAATGATGATTTGAAAATGCAAATGCGGTGCGTAATCACCGTTAATTGGCGGTAAGCCTAAAGAGGCAATTTGTTGACCTTTCTTTACAAAGGTACCTACTTTTTTCTCATTTAAACTATCCAAACTCAAATGACCGTATAAAGTGTGAAAAGTAAATCCGTCAATTATATGATGCAAAATAATGGTCGGCCCGTAATCACCTAAAGCATCATTATTCTGAAAACTGTGAATTTTGCCGTCTAAAGCAGCATAAATCGGTGCGGCTTCGTTAATCCACAAGTCCAGTCCGATATGAATGTTGCGCTCATCGGTGTTGTCGTTTTTGAAAACAGTACTTCTTTGGTATAAGTTGCGGGTTTCGTTGTAACCTCCAAAGGCAATTTGTGCTTGGTGGTTGTCTAAATGTTGCTGAATGTAGCGCTCATAATCTTGAGCTGTAGCCGGTTTATGCTGAGCCAAATGTTCATTGGTTACCGATAAATCCAAAGCTGAATAATAGGCATAATCAATGTGGTTGGCAATGACTTTAGCCGATTCGGTTTGCTTTAAAATATGATGGATTGCATTCATGATAAACAAAAATAAACAATCCTCGCAAATCAATGGTTCACGAGGATTTTATTTTACTGTTATTTTGTGAAAATGCTATTAAGCCGAAATTGTTTCGACTTCTCGGTCGATTTTATTCACCAAGCCAACCAATACTTTTCCGGGACCCACTTCTGTAAAGCTGGTCGCGCCGTCTTTAATCATTTGTTGTACGGATTGTGTCCATTTTACCGGAGCCGTCAATTGGGTGATTAAGTTTTTCTTGATTTCATCGGCATCAGAAATTGCGCTGGCCGTAACGTTTTGATAAACCGGACAACTTGGAGTATGGAAAGTAGTAGCTTCAATAGCGGCAGCTAATTCTTCTCTGGCCGGTTCCATCATAGGCGAATGGAAAGCACCGCCCACCGGTAACAATAAGGCTCTTTTGGCTCCGGCTTCTTTCATCGCTTCACAGGCTTTTTCCACAGCAGAGAACTCACCCGAGATTACCAATTGTCCGGGACAGTTGTAATTGGCCGCTACGACAACGCCGTCAACAGCAGCACAAACGTCTTCTACTATTTTATCGTCTAAACCTAAAACAGCCGCCATGGTAGAAGGGGTAATTTCGCAAGCTTTTTGCATGGCCATAGCGCGTTGGGAAACCAATTTTAAGCCGTCTTCAAAAGACAAAGTACCATTGGCTACCAAAGCAGAAAATTCTCCTAATGAGTGACCGGCAACCATATCGGGTTTGAAATTATCTAAAGTTTTAGCCAAAATCACCGAGTGTAAAAACACCGCCGGTTGTGTAACTTTGGTTTCTTTGAGTTCTTCGGCAGTGCCTTCAAACATAATATCGGTAATGCGGAAGCCTAAAATTTCATTGGCTTGTTCAAATAAGTCTTTGGCTATGGCCGAATTGTCATATAAGTCTTTGCCCATTCCGGTGAATTGAGCGCCTTGACCGGGAAATACGTATGCTTTCATTGGAATAAAATTAGACGACAAAAATAAGGATAACTGTGGAATAAAGAACATCTCTATTAAAATTGTAACTTTATAAAGCTTACTTACGTCAAATAGGCAAACTTAAAACCCAAAAACTATGAAAAAGTATTTACTCTTTGTGATCCTTTTCTTTTTACTGATTTATTTAACGATGCCCGTACTCAATTATGGTTTTTACAGTGTGGGAATCATCTTTTTAATCCTTTTATTTTTCTTGTTTATTATTTCTTTGGGAATTACAACTGATAGTGCAGGAAAAAAGTTTATAGTGAATCATAAACCCAAAAAATGGATGTTGATTGCGATGACCATCATTTTAGCTTATTTGACAATACTGCCGTTAATCACTTCTGCTACCTTTTTACACACTTCGAAGTACCAAAAAATGATAGGCGTAGTCAGCAAAGGCAATGAAATCTCCAAACACATAGCTCCGATTTCAATGGACAAAATCAGGGTCGTTGACCAAAACTTAGCTTATTTGTTGGGCGAAAAAATTATCGGATCGCAACCGGCTTTGGGAAGTCAGATTCAATTGGGTCGATTTTCCATTCAAAAAGTCAACAACGAATTATTCTGGGTGGCGCCATTATTGCACTCGGGATTCTTCAAATGGTTCAATAACCCAGAAGGGACACCGGGCTATGTGATGGTTTCCGCTACTAACGAACGTGATGTCAGATTGGTGGAAACAATCAACAACAAACCACTCAAAATAAAATACCAGCCGGCTGCTTATTTCCAAAGCGATATCCACCGCCATGTATATTTTAACGGTTATGCCGCGACAGGTTTAGAAGATTTTGTATTTGAAATTGATGAAGCCGGAAATCCGTATTGGGTGATTTCGACTTACCAAAAAGAAATCGGGTTTTCCGGAAAAAACGCCACCGGAGTTTTGGTGGTAGATGCCCAAACCGGAGCGATACAGCAATATGCAATTGCGGATACACCGGCTTGGGTAGATCGTATTCAACCCGCTGTTATCATTGAAGAACAATTGAACGATTGGGGTGAATTGATTAATGGCTATTGGAATTTCTCTAACCGAGATAAGTTACAAATTACCGAAGGTTTAACCTTGGTTTACGGGAAAAACGACCGTTCTTATTGGTACACCGGCTTGACTTCAGTAGGCAGTGACGAAAGTGCCGTTGGTTTTGTTTTGGTAGATACACGAACCAAAGAAACTACTTTTTACAAACAAAGTGGTGCAACTGAATACGCTGCACAGCAATCGGCAGAAGGGAAAGTGCAGGAGAAAGGGTATGTGACTTCGTTACCCATTCCTTATAACATCAACAATATTCCTACTTATGTGATGACCTTGAAAGATGATGGAGGTTTGGTCAAAATGTATGCGATGGTAGCCATTAACGATTATACTATAGTAGGGGTTGGCAACTCGATGAGAGAAACGTTGACTGCTTTCAAAAGCGCTTACAATTCCTCAGGGAATAAGATCAATCCCGGTTCTGCAGAAGCCAAGAAAAGCATCAAATCGGTCATTACTCGTATCCAAAGTGATGTAAAAAACGGTAATAGTTTTTATTATTTTACCATTAAAGATTATCCTCGAATATTTGTGGGTTCAACACAAGTCTCAGGAGAATTGCCTATAACAGTCGTGGGCGACAGCATCGAAATTTCGTTTGATGTTGATGAAGAAAAAATAATCGATGTCACCCGATTTGATAACAAAGCTTATCAATAAAAAAAAGCCCTAACATAATGTTAGGGCTTTTTTTACAATGTAATCGTCGATACTATTTGTTTTAATTCTTGTTCGTATTCAGAGTTGACGATTTTTCCGTCTTTGAAATGCTCATGGAAACTCGGCAACGAGAAACTGCCTTTTACTTCAGCGCCTTGAAACGGAAATCGCTTTAAGGCGATGTCTAATACTGTGGCACCACCACGCGCTCCGGGAGAAGTGGCCAACAAGAGCATCGGTTTTTGTTGGAATGTTTTCGCGTTAATTCGGGATGCCCAATCCAAGACGTTTTTGAAAGCAGCCGAATAAGCTCCGTTGTGTTCGGCCAAGGAAAGTACGATGCAATCGGCGCTTCCGATTTTATCATAAAACTGTTGTGCTAACGGATGAATTCCGTTTTCTTTTTCACGATCCACCGAAAACACCGGCATATCGTAATCGTTTAAATCTAAAACTTCGACAGCAGCATTTTCAAATAAATTTGCGGCATAAATCGCCAACTGTTTGTTGATTGAATTTCGGCTCGATGAACCGCCAATAGCTATTATTTTTTTCATTTTTCGGGGTTAAGATAATACGTTAAAGCACCGGATGGACACTTTTTAATCGTTTCTATAATTTTGTCTGTGGTTGAACCTTCGGGAGTAATCCACGGCTTTTCTTTAGGTTTGAAAACATCCGGATTGTTTTTGACGCAATGGGCTGAATGAATGCATTTGCCCGATTGCCATACAATCGTCACTTCGCCATTGGTGTATTCTTTGGTTAGGTTGTTCGGATCCATATTTTTTAGATTTTAGTGTCGATTTTTATTTGGTTTTTCAGAATTTTCGAGACCGGACATTTTTCGGCAATGAGTAATAATCGCTCTTTGATTTCCGGAGTTACTTTTTCCGAAAATGAAATGTCACGAGTAATAGTTGTTATCAATTCTCCCTTGATTTCCTGAGATAAATTCAATGAAATGTAAATTTCTGAAATGTCCCAACCTTTGCGGTCAATGTACATTCTCAAAGTCGATAAAGTACAACCCGCTAAAGAAGCCAAAAAGGTGGAAAACGGATCGGGACCGATATTCTGTCCGCCTACATTTTCCGGTTCGTCCATCAACAAAGTACCATTGCGCCAGGTAATGGAACACAAGTATTTTTGGGTGCCAATTTTGCCTTCTACGTTATTTTCTAAAAGATTTGCCATAAACTATTAATTATAAAACGTCTCTAAATTCGGCCACCTTGTCAAATACACTTTTGGCAAACGGACAAAGCGGGATGATTTTGAGGTTGTTCTCGCGAGCATATTCCACGGCCTTGGTGACCATTTTTTTGCCCAAGCCTTTGCCTTCATTACCGGGATTGACTTCGGTATGATCGATGATAATTTTGTCTTCGCCGGCAAAAACAAAGGTCATCATGGCTTCTTGCTTGCCCTCGATTTCAAGGTAAAAAAAGCCTTTTGAGCCGTCGATTTTAAGTTGTACATCGCTCATATATTTATTTTTTTGCTTTGCGTTTCTGCGTCTTGCGTGAAGTAAATCATACAAAGCCACAGAGTCGCAAAATTAATGTTATTGAATCATTGGAACTTCCATTAATAATACTTCCGCATCGGAAGTCGCTTCAAAAGTTACATTTTCAAAATCGGTTATCCCTAAGCCATCGCGTTGTGCCAAGTCTTGTCCGTCTACTTTAACACTTCCTTTGATTACAAATACGTATAATCCGTTGCCTTCTAATTTACGGCTGTAGTCCAAAGTTACGCCTTGGTCTAAATTACCCATGTGGAACCAAGCGTCTTGGTGAATCCAAACACCGGCATCATCGGCATTAGGAGATAGAATTAGTTGGAATTTATTATGACGGTCGGTGGTGTCCAAGGTTATTTGTTGGTAACGCGGTTCCACATTGCGGTATTTCGGGAAGACCCAAATTTGCAATAAGTTAGTTCTTCGGTCGTGATTCGGATTGAATTCACTGTGTTGGATTCCGGTTCCGGCACTCATGACCTGTACATCTCCAAACTTGATAACTTCAGTGTTGCCCATACTGTCTTTGTGCGCCAAATCGCCTTCGAGCGGAATGGTGATGATTTCCATATTGTCGTGCGGATGCGTTCCGAAGCCCATACCACCGGCCACAATGTCGTCGTTTAATACGCGCAAAACACCAAACTGTACTCGGTCGGGATTATAGTAACTCGCAAAACTAAACGTATGGTGGGCATCCAACCAACCATGATTGGCATGTCCTCTGGTTTCGGCTTTGTGTAAAATGGTATTTTTCATAGTATATAAATTTAGTAATTATTATGATACAAATTTATAATCAAGGGTAAGTTGAGACACTTAATGTAGGTTAAGAAATTTTTGAAGTTGCTGAGTAATTAAGTAACGGAGTTATTCGATAATCAGCAATATGAATGAGGATTGCGTTTATTTTTTCAGCAATCGCGCTTTCATTTTACTGAAGAATTCCGGCGTAACGCCAATATAAGAGGCGATTTGCTTTTGCGGGAGTTTTTGAATGAGTGTTGGGTATTTTTTGCAGAATTTTTCATAGCGTTCTTCGGCGGTCAGACTTAAGTTGTCCATCAAGCGCTCTTGGTTGGCCACTAAAGAATTCTCCGTTAAGATTCTGAAGAAACGTTCCAACTTTGGAATTTCGTGGTATAATTGTTCCTGATTTTTTTTGGAAAGCATAACAATTTCGGCATCTTCCATCACTTCAATAAAAAGATTGCCGGGTTTTTGGGAGAGCAAACTGTACATATCGCTAATCCACCAACCTTCACAAGCAAAACTCATCACATGTTCGACTATGTTGTCGTTGATGCTGAAGCTGCGCAGTAAACCTGAATTCACGAAATAGCCGTTTTTGCATACCTGACCGGCATTTTGTAAAATGGTTTTGGCTTTGACTTGTCGCGTTTCAGTTTTAGACAAAAACAGTTGTTCTTCTTCAGGCGTTAGGGAAATGTGTTTGGCGATATTGTCTAAAATCAGGCTCATGGTTTCAAAAATACGAAAATAGCGCCAAAAAAATCGGCCTTTCAGTGATGAAAGGCCGATTGGTTTTTAATGTTGGTGACCGTCGTGGTTGTTGTGGTCTTCTTTTTTTAGAGGCAGTAACTTAAAACTGGAAGCTACGAAACGGTCGTTTTTAATTTCTCCGACTACTTCTGCTTTTCTCACTGCGGAGCAAAAGCCGTCTTCAGCATGGGCATCGCCGTGTTTATTGATATCGGTTCCGTCAACGAAATAAGCTTTACCGTCAATGCGAACGGCTAAGTCACAACCGGCTTTGCCTTTCATTCCGAATTGGCATTGTCCGCAAGAAGCTTCTAATACTTGTGGCTTTTTTTCTTGGGCATTTAGGGCGTTGATTCCTAAAGTAAGGAAAGCCACTAACAATAATTTTTTCATCATTATAAATTTACGGTTACTAATTTTGCAGTCTCTTTGGCTCTTTCTACTACGTTTTCAATTGGAGTTTCTAACGAATCATGTGTTAAAACGATTCCCATTCTGCGGTAAGGACGAGCACTTGGTTTCCCAAAGATACGAAAATCAGTTTTAGGTAAAGCAGCCACGTTTGGAATTCCGCTGTAGGTTGGGTTAGTCGAATTACCACCGGCCAAGATTACAGCACTCGCTCCGGCTTTTTCCAACGTAATTTCAAAGATGGGCAAGCTCAAAACGGCGCGCAAATGCAATTCAAATTCGTTGAAGTTTTGCGTGCCGGCTAAGGTTACCATGCCCGTATCGTGTGGTCTTGGAGATAATTCTGAGAAATAAACTCCTTCGTCGGTCAGGAAAAATTCTACGCCAAACAAACCGGCTCCGCCTAAGGCTTCGGTGACTTTTCGCGCCATGTCTTGTGCTTCTTGAAGGTCTTTGTCGGAAACCTTGGCCGGTTGCCAACTTTCTTGGTAATCGCCACGCTCTTGTCGGTGACCGATGGGTGCACAGAACAATGTCGGATTGCCATTTTGAGTAACGGTCAACAAAGTAATCTCGGAATGAAAATTCACGAAGGCTTCTACGATGACTTCAATGATGTCGCCACGTGAACCTTCCTCGGCGTATTGCCAAGCTTTTAGAATATCCGCTTCGGTTTTGATGGTCGATTGGCCTTTGCCGGAGGAACTCATCAACGGTTTTACGACACAAGGAATTCCGACTTCCGCTACTGCTTTTTGCAGTTCTTCGGCTGAGGTTGCGTAGCGGTAATTGGCGGTTCTCAAGCCTAGTTCTTTGGCCGCTAAATCGCGAATGGCTTTGCGGTTCATAGTGAAGTTCGCTGCTTTGGCCGATGGCACAACGGTGATGCCTTGTTTTTCATAATCGTAAAAACGTTCGGTGCGTATGGCTTCGATTTCGGGAACGATAAAATCCGGTTGGTGTTGGGCTACGATACGGTCGAGTTCGGCACCATCGAGCATGTTGATGACTTCAAAGTCGTGTGCGACTTGCATGGCCGGAGCATTTTCGTAACTGTCGACAGCAATTACTTTCTGTCCGATGCGTTGGGCTGCGATTACAAATTCTTTGCCTAGTTCGCCGGAGCCTAAGAGGAGTATTTTTTTAGTCATGGTTTGTAGTTAGCAGGGTTTGCGCGAAGGATTGGAGCAAGTACCGCGTACTGTGGAAAGCCTGGCCCAAAGGGCGCGCCCTAATTAATAATAAAAAAGCCCCAAGTTTCCTCGAGGCATGATATGTTTTAAGCTAGTGCTTCTTTGATTCTTTTGAATGCTTCGGTTAGCAGTTCTTCGCTGGTGGCGTAAGACAAACGGATGCAGTTCGGGTTTCCGAAAGCGTCGCCGGTTACTGTGGCTACATTGGCTTCGGAAAGCAAATACATGGAGAAATCGTCGGCGTTGGCGATTAGTTTTCCGCGTAAGGTTTGGCCGAAATAAGCCGAAACATCAGGGAAAAGGTAAAACGCGCCATCAGGCACATTGATTTTGAAGCCCGGAATGTCTTTGGCTAAGGCGACCACCAAGTCTCTGCGGTTTTTGAAGGCGGAAACCATTTCGTTTAACACACTTGGGTCGGCTTCTACGGCAGTAATTGTGGCGCGTTGGGCAATAGAGTTGGCACCGGAAGTTACTTGGCCTTGCATTTTGGTACAGGCTTTGGCAATAAATTCGGGAGCGCCGATATATCCGATTCTCCAGCCGGTCATAGCGAAAGCTTTAGCTACACCGTTTACCGTAATGGTTCTGTCGAATAGTCCCGCAATGGAAGCGATGCTGCAAAACGTTCCTGAGAAATTGATGTGTTCGTAGATTTCGTCGGAAACGATGTAAATGTTAGGGTATTTTGCTAAGACTTTGCCGATAGCCTCGAGTTCTTCGCGGTTATACACTGAACCACTCGGGTTGCACGGTGAACTGAACCACATCATTTTAGTTTTCGGGGTAATGGCTTTTTCCAGTTGCTCTGGAGTGATTTTGAAATCGCTTTCTA
>NZ_JBILQL010000150.1:0-4102 GCF_044373165.1 Flavobacterium sp. | reverse complement strand
ACGAAACGCAGAAGAAAGCAGCACAAAGCATCATAACCGATTTGAATAAAGAAGTCTACAACAATAAAATTGTGACTACTTTGGAACCGTTCGAGGCGTTTTACAAAGCCAAAGACGACCATCAAAATTATTACCAAAACAACCAAGAACAACCGTATTGTCAGATGGTCATCCAACCGAAGTTGGAGAAGTTTGAAAAAGTCTTTAAGAATCGTTTGAAAAAGAATAATTAATAGCCTGAAATTATTTTTTTAGCAAATTTTCGGCAATCTTAAGTGCACATTTTTCGCCATCAATCGCTGCAGAGATAATACCGCCAGCAAAACCCGCTCCTTCACCACAAGGATACAAACCTTTGATTTGCAAATGCTCTAAAGTTTCATGGTCGCGTGGAATTCTGACAGGTGATGACGTACGACTTTCGGGTGCATGCAGGATTGCCTCGTTCGTCATATAACCTCGCATGGATTTGCCGAATTGTACAAAACCTTCCCGCATGATTTGGGTTAAAAAATCGGGGAATACTTGTCCGAGTTCTACCGAAGTCGTTCCCGGAACATAAGAGGTTTTGGGTATGGAAGAAGACAATTTATTTTGGGTAAAATCGACCATGCGTTGCGCCGGTACTTTTTGGGTTTGACCTGCCAAATGCCAAGCTTTTTGTTCGATGGCTTTTTGAAATTCCATTCCGGCCAGCGCTCCGAACTTGGCAAAAGGCTTAAAATCTTCTAATTTTAATTCGACTACTATGCCGGAATTAGCAGTAGCTTGATCGCGTTTGGAAGGCGACCAACCGTTGGTGACTACTTCGCCCGGACTGGTAGCACAAGGCGCAATTACACCTCCGGGACACATGCAAAACGAATACATACCGCGACCGTTGACTTGTTTTACTATCGAATACGGCGCCGGAGGCAAATACTCGCCACGGAAATCACAACTGTATTGGATTTTATCGATTAACTCCTGCGGATGTTCAGCGCGAACGCCCAAGGCAAAAGGTTTGGCTTCGATTAGGATTTTCTTTCGGTCTAACAATTCAAATATATCACGAGCGGAATGCCCGGTAGCTAAAATGACTTTGTTAGCCGAAATAGTATCGCCGTTTTGAGTGACAACTCCTTGAATTTCGTTGTTATTGATTATAAAATCACTCACACGGGTTTCAAACAATACTTGTCCGCCACACTCGATAATTTTTTCTCGGATATCTTGAATAATCTGTGGTAATTTGTTAGTACCAATATGCGGATGCGCTTCGACTAAAATATCAGGAGTAGCTCCAAAAGCCACTAACAGCCTTAAAATTCGGTCGACATCGCCTCGCTTTTTCGAACGCGTGTACAATTTACCATCGGAATACGTTCCGGCGCCACCTTCTCCGAAACAATAATTGGAATCTTCGTTAACAATATGGTCGCGGTTGATGGCTTTTAAATCACGGCGGCGACCACGCACATCTTTCCCTCGTTCAATTACTATTGGTTTTAGACCAGATTCTATCAATTGCAAGGCAGCAAATAATCCGGCCGGTCCAGCGCCTACTACAATTACTTCTTGAGCATTGCTGACGTTAGTATACTCCGGCAGTTCGATGGCAGATTCCGAATAGGTCTCGCCTTTCAGAAAAACATTCGCCTTGATATTGAACTTAATGGCTTTTTGACGGGCGTCAATAGAACGCTTTACAACCACTACTTTTTGAATGTCGCTCACGGCAACTTGAAACAACTTGGCTACTTGTTCTTTAAGCAGAACTTCATTGTGGGCGGTTTCGGGAGAGACTTGAAAAAGTAATTCGCGTGGCATGATTTAATTTTCAGCAAAAGTAAACAAATCGAATTACTTTTTTTCTTCAAAAGCGCGCAAGGCAAACGAAGCCAACCAATGCTCGCCTTCATAATTGCCGTCGACTACTGCAGGCAATGAAAAGTTGAAGTGAAAATCGGCCAATGCTTTCAAATGCGAAAACTGCTTTGGATAGCGATGAAGTAATCCGTATAAATTCCACGCACGACTAAAATTGAGTCCGTCAAGATGCACCAAATGACCATCGGTTCGATCGGAAACACGAGCCACTTCCCAAGAAAACTTCTTGGAAAAGAGTTGCGGAGCGAACTTTTTAAGCCAAATCAGGAAGTCGCCATCGGGCAAAACCCGTTGCATTAAAGCCATTTCTTCCAAACAGGGCGACAGGAAATCTGTCCCGCTCGGTTCCCAAGTAAAAGGACAATTTTCATCTTTAGCGAACATTCGAACTGCATTGTCACGGATGGCTTGTTGGAATAGTTGGTTTTTAGAATGCACTGCATAATCCCAAGCAAAGGTCAATCCGAAGGCGGTATTAGTGTGTGTACCTACCCTAACAGGATACAGTAGTTTAGGTAAAAACTCGATGTATCTATCGACTATAATTTCAGATAAGGGTTTTAAATTTTGGGCCAACTCCTGCGCAAACGGTTCGGCTGAAGTTTCCAGTTCCAATTGGAGTTTGAGCAACCAAGTCCAACCGTACATTCGCTCAAACGATTTTTCGTGTTTTTTGTTCAAATAATCTATTTCCACCTGAATATTGGCTTTAGACAAATTGGTTTTAAGCTTTTGAATGATTGTCTCTCGATTCGCCAGATTTGGAAATCGCTTCAGCAAAAACACCAAACTCCAATGACCGTGAACCGATGAATGCCAATCGAAACAACCGTAGAAAGTTGGGTGCAATTTTTTAGGCGATTGTATTTCGGTGCTGTCCAACAACATTTGTCCCAGTTTGTTGGGATATTCCTGTTGCAGGCATTTTAAGGGTAAAGATGCTAAATGATTGGCTTGTTCGAGTGTTAATTCTTGTGCTCCAACTGTACCACTGACCCAAAGTAATATATAAAGGAGATATTTCATGGATTTGCTTTTTTTCAAATGTAGCAAAAAGTTAACTTTGCCGAACAATTTCGTTTTTATGTCTAGACAAATCAAACTCATTTGGGATTTTCGCGGACCGGCTTCGGCTAAAACGGCGGAACATCATGAAATTCATTTGAAAGAATTCATTGCTATGGAAAAATTACCGATAACCATTACAGGGTTTGAAGTTAAAAACGAAATGCACGCCATAGCTTATATCGTAGTGAATGACGAGCAAATGATCCCAATGCGAGATGCATTAAAACCCCACCGAGGCGAATTGTACATTCCATAAAAAAAGAGAAGCCTTGGCTTCTCTCTTCTAATTCGCTACTTCGCTGATGAATTTAATCCGCATCAATCGGAGTTCTTCTATATCGTAATCGCCATCGAATTCTTTGAGGGCTTCTTCAATTTTATCGGATTCGGAATCCATAAAATAATCGTGAATTTCTTCTTGTTGCTCTTCGTCTAAAATCTCATTGATCCAATAGTCGATGTTGAGTTTGGTTCCGGAATAGACAATTTGCTCCATCTCTTTGAGCAAGGTATCCATATTCATGCCTTTGGCTTTGGCAATATCTTCCAACGACAGTTTTCGGTCAATGTTTTGAATGATGTATAATTTATTGGAAGAATTGGCTCCGGTAGATTTCACCACCAAATCATCCGGGCGAATGATGTCGTTGTCTTCTACATAGCGGGCAATCAATTCTACGAAATCTTTACCGTATTTTTTGGCTTTGCCTTCGCCTACGCCGTGCACATTGCTCAATTCGTCAATATTAATCGGGTATTTAAGCGCCATGTCTTCCAAAGACGGATCTTGAAAAACTACAAATGGAGGAACACCTAATTTTTTGGCCACTTTTTTTCGCAATTCGCGCAGCATCGCCATTAAAGCTTCATCGGCTGTGCCACTCGATTTAGAGGCTGTTACTATGGCTTCGTCTTCATTTTCACTGTATTCGTGGTCTTCCGACATTAAGAAAGAGGTTGGATTGTCGATAAATTCACGCCCGAGATCTGAAACTTTTAGAATACCATAGGTTTCTATGTCTTTGGTTAGCAATCCGTCAACCAATACTTGTCGGATCAAGGCCATCCAATAACGCTCATCGTAGTTAGCACCGCAACCGAAGAATTTCTGCGTATCGGTTCGGTGTGCTTTGATGGTGGCATTTACGCGTCCGATTAAAGTAAA
>NZ_JBILQL010000147.1:0-4142 GCF_044373165.1 Flavobacterium sp. | reverse complement strand
AAATACTTTTCTGCTTTAGTAAAATCCTTTAAACATAACTATGCAGCTGCAATATTGTTTAATATATTTACAAATTGTTCATTTTCAGAGACATGCAAATATTTAATAGACTCACGAAACAAATAGATTGCCTTGTTCATATTTTCTCGACCTCCTTTAGCATAAGCAATAAGCCCATGTCCATTCAAAGCAGAAGAAATAAGCAAAGAATCCTTTATGTTTAGCCCTACATGATAGGTTTTTGAAAAATACCTTATTGCATAATTTACATTACCTAGCTCTCGATGAGCATAAGCCAGCATAAGGTAAGCCTTAGCTTCCGTTTTTTCATCAATTCCCTTTGAGGAAACTGCCCGATGCAGAAGATCTACAGATTTATCATAATCGGACATTAAGAAATATACAATAGCCTCCTCTACAATTATTTGGTTTCTAAACCTGGATTCTCCAAACTTATTGGAAACTTTTTTTGAATAAAAAATGGCTTTATCGTATTCTCCGATGATTCTATAGTATTTGATTTTTAACGCATCATATGCACAAAGCTCTTCGCACTCTTGCACATAACAATTTGATTCGTATTGTTTTAATAATGACAAAGACATTTCAGATTTTTCAAATGCAGTCTCCATTTCTAAAAGGAGCTTTTCACATGAATTTTGACTGAATGCCGTATTAACGCAAAACCAAATAAGTAAGAATAAAAACTTCTTCAAGATGATTACACTGGGATAATTATTCTAACTGCGACTCTAGGATTTGGTTTTCCATCGCCTAAAACCAACTCTGTATAACTACCTCTAGTACCCGAAGCCAAATTAACTGTAAAACTCTGTAATGTTCCTGCCAAAACTGTTGAAGTTGTAGATGGAGTGAATGTAATTAGAATCCCCCCATCGCTGGTAATCGAATATTTGGAAAACGTATATTTTGGTCTGTCTTCATTAAAGATTAAGTCAACCACAATGTTAGTGGTGTTAACGGTTACCTTAAATGAACTTGCATTTGCGCCAGTTATCGCTTCTGTTCCCATAATTTTTTGTTTTTTTTAGGTTAGTTTCTCAAAAATAAACTTATACTGTTAAAAGTCAACAGTTGAATAAATTAAAATTTACCATGTCTTTTAAAATTCGGTAACGTACCCCTTGCACTCAAACTATATAGATCACTTTAATTTCACTCAAATTGGAATGAACCCTCACCACTATAAGCTTCCCGCCCAACGCGCTAATACGTTCATGAATGATCTGAAAATCGAGTTCTTCCCTAATTATATCATTTCCTTTTTCCGTGTAGCACAATTCAATTCGTTTTTTGATCAAATTAACCGCAACATACACTTCTTTAGCTCTTGAAAATTTGACTGTTTCCTCGATTAGATCTTCAACGCTGCGATAAATCACAAGTTGAAGTGCTTTATCGCAATCGAAATATTTTGCACTTAGATGAAAGAAAACTGATGAATTGCTATCATTTTTTCGCTTTATTAACGATTTCAGACTTTCAAACAAACCTTCCGTATTGATTTCAGAGGGGTATAAAACTTCGCTCATTTTTCGAATTTCACGCATGGCATTTTTAGCAGAATTCTTTAGTTCTTCAAAATGATTGTTGTCGGGCGATTTGGTATGCTCATGTGACGCCATCATATGAATAATTGATAGCGTGGATTGAAAATCATCATGCAATTCACGTGAAAAACGCAACTTTTCCTGTTCCCTGGCAGCAAAGGTTGCCCGTCGAACTTGAAGCGAACGTTTTTCATGTTCAAACCTCCAACGATAAAAAACGATTAACGCAATAATCACTGACGCAATTACAATCCAAAACCCAGTTACAAGAAGGTTATTCTGCAATTTATAGGCAACAGCGCGACGATCATTATTCTCTATACGCAACTTTCCAACCTCTCGTTCTTTTCGTTCAACTTCGTACAGCCTTTGAATTTTTTGTCTCGCAAGGCTATTTTTGTGCTTCACCCTTTTTATTTTCTTTAATGCGGTTGTTCGAAAAACATCTGTGCTTTGTCGTTCATCTGAGAATATGGTATCATCTTTAACAACGAGTTGCTCTATTTCCTCTGAAGAATTTTCCAAATATTCTATGCTTTCGGTTGCAAGTGAAAAACCCGAACAAAACAAAATCAGTAAAGCAAAAAGTACACTTTTCATGAATTATAAATATGAGCAGGTTAGAAAGAAATATCACACCATTAACTCCATTTTGAAGGCACAAATGGGCCAATTGTGAGACAATGAACATCTTGCCAACCAGCAAGTCATTTCTAACATTAAAATACGAAGAAATAAAATTTAACTTACTTTTTTAACAAAATCAATGCTTGATTAGATCTGTTGTAATCTTTGCAGAAAGCAAACAAAGTGGAATACTCGGCCCAGGGTGAACACTTCCTCCACAAAAATAAAGACCTTTAATTGACTTTGAAAAATTAGGATGACGCATGAACGCAGCAAATTTGTTGTTTGAACTATTTCCATAGATTGCCCCAAATGCGGATGATGTTCTATTTTCAATTACTCTAGGATCAAAAACC
Source organism: Flavobacterium sp. (assembly GCF_044373165.1). Taxonomy (GTDB): domain Bacteria; phylum Bacteroidota; class Bacteroidia; order Flavobacteriales; family Flavobacteriaceae; genus Flavobacterium. The sequence goes on along the minus strand of NZ_JBILQL010000147.1, from coordinate 1,588 downwards.
ATCTCGCACTCGATTAACGAACGCAAATCAGTACCGAGCATACGGTCAACCTTCCGAATAACTGCCTCTCGTGCTTGATTGATGAAGGCGTCCCAATTCTGTCCCTGATTGTTGGGAACATTGATGAACGCAAACCAATTCTCGCAGCCTTCTGGGGCATCATTAGGCGAATGCTTTGCCGTAATATTGACATAGATCGTAGGATCGTGATAGATTTCCTTTTTTTCAAAGATGGTATCAAATTCAGCTTTGTAGTCTTCCGCAAAAAGGATGTTGTGCAAGGTCAACTGTTCAAACTTCCTTTTAATACCCCAGTAAAAAATGATTCCAGAGCTTGACTTTGGTTGATCCAATGTTCGCTTCGGTTTTTTGGCTGACGGTATAAGTTTATGGTAGGTATTGTACACATCCATGTTGGAAATTACTAAGTCAAATGCATGACTATCTTGATCTGTTCGAACTCCTTTTGCTCGTTTATTTTCCAACAGAATTTCTCTAACTGGTGTGGAATACAAAAACTCTACACCAATATCTTTGGCAAGTTTTTCTAAGGCTTTGGTAATTGATACCATTCCTCCTTCTGGATAATAGGCACCGCGCTCAATTTCAACGTGTGAGATGACATTCAAAGTTGCTGGCGCTAAAAAGGGACTTGAACCGTTGTAGGTTGAGTAGCGATTAAATACCTGAACCAAACGTGGATCTTTAAATGCTTTTTCATTTGCACCGTTCATGGTATCAAAAGCACCAATCTTACCAAAGTTCAAAATTCCTTTCGCAACAGCTTTGGTAAAAAAGTTCTTCGGGACATGTAAAGAATTGTGCAAAAACACTTCATCCGTTAGGTTGTACATTTCCTCTGTTTTCTTTAGGTAGTTGTGGATAACTTCCTTGGTATCCTCAGCATGATCAGCCATTGTCTCTGCATAACGCTCATTTCCGTTTACTCCCTCTAAGGTAGAACCATCTTCAAAAAAATAACGATAAACTGGATCTAATCGTTCGTAGTGAAAATAGTCTCTTGGGTTCTTGCCTGAAAGTGTAAACAATTCATCGGCGAACTGAGGCATGGTAAACACCGAAGGCCCCATATCAAATCGGTACCCTTGATTGCTTTCGCTCGACAATTTACCACCTGGAAAAGAATTGGCTTCAAAAACGGTTACTTTATATCCTTTGTTTCGCATGCGAATAGATGCAGCCAAACCTGAAACACCTGATCCAATTACAGCACAACTTTTTCCATTTTCTTTTATCATATCCTGCAGTTTACACTTATAATTATAAAAATTGAACGTGAAAAAAGTTCCTTCAATGAACTAAAATCTATTTGGATTGATCGAGTTTTCTCACCATGGTTAAGATTGTAGCCAAAGCGACAGTTTCACCTGTTTCATCATAAACATCCACCAGAAACTTCACAATACCTTTCGCAATGTCATCTTCAGAGCGTTTTTCTTGGTCTACTTTTTCTTTAACTGTAAATCGAACACCGAGTGTTGCCCCTGGATAAACTGGTTTCGTAAATCGTGCTTCGTCCAAGCCATAATTCAACAAAACCGGACCTTTTTTAGGATCCACAAACAAA
>NZ_JBILQL010000051.1:0-17041 GCF_044373165.1 Flavobacterium sp. | reverse complement strand
ATATGTATTTACGATGGATGATTCGCCATGACAATAAAGGTGTAGATTTTGGCCTTTGGAAAAACATTCCAACCTCAATTTTATCTTGTCCGTTAGATGTTCACTCCGGGAATGTCGCCCGAAAACTAGGATTGCTCACCAGAAAACAAAACGATGGCAAAGCCTTATTAGAATTGGACACCGCACTGCGAAAACTAGATAAAGTAGATCCCGTAAAATATGATTTTGCCTTATTCGGATTAGGGGTTTTTGAGGGATTTTAAACTGTCAAGGTTAATTTTCAATTCCGTACCTTTGCCCGAAATACAAAAAGCTATGAGTACTTTTGAGCAATTCAATCTTCCTAAATCACTTCAAAAAGCCATCGACGAATTAGGCTTAGCAAAGCCTACTCCTATTCAGGAGAGAGCGTTCCCGGTGATTATGTCAGGTCGTGATGTGATGGGAATTGCCCAAACCGGTACAGGAAAAACTTTTGCATATCTTCTGCCTATTTTAAAACAATGGAAATTTGTGGCTACCGATACACCAAGGGTTGTCATTTTAGTACCTACCAGAGAACTAGTAGTCCAAGTAGCCGCAGAAGTTGAAAAATTGAGTGAGTTCATGTCGGTTAGAACTCTAGGAGTTTATGGCGGTGTGAACATCAATACTCAGAAAACAGCCGTTTATCAAGGCGTTGATATTTTGGTTGGTACACCGGGAAGAATTATGGATTTGGCTTTGGACAATGTCATTCGATTTGACAGTTTGCAAAAATTAGTCATTGATGAATTTGATGAAATCTTGAATTTAGGATTTCGTTTCCAAGTGACATCGATTTTAACCATGCTGAAAGGCAAACGACAAAACATCCTATTCTCGGCCACGATGACCGATGAAGTAGATGAAATGCTGGAAGAATATTTTGAATTTCCCGAAGAAGTGTCTTTAGCGCCCAGCGGAACACCCTTAGAAAAAATAGAGCAATTAGGATACAAAGTGCCAAATTTTTTGACTAAAGTCAACTTAATAACCAATCTACTCCAAGATGAATCGTACGAGCGCGTATTGCTTTTTGTGAACAATAAAAAAACGGCCGATTTGTTAGCCGATAAATTGGAAGAAATATATCCTGAGCAATTTGGTATCATTCATTCCAATAAATCACAAAATTATCGTTTGCAAACGATGGCCGGTTTCAGAGCCGGTGAAATCAGAGGAATCGTGACTACAGATGTTATGGCGCGCGGTTTGGACATTTCAGACATTACCCATGTTATCAACGTAGAATTTCCTGAAATTCCGGAGCAATACATTCACCGAATCGGTAGAACCGGTCGTGCAGATAAATCCGGTATCGCTATTAGTTTGGTTAGTCCGAGAGAAGAAGAAATCATGATTGAAGCCGAAGTTTTGATGGAAAAAGAAATTCAGTTTCTCGACATGCCGTCCGATACAATCATTGCCGAACGTTTATTGGAGTTTGAAAAAGACAAAAAGAAGCAGATGAAGTTTTTACTCAAAAAGCCAAAATTGGAAGGCGGTGCTTCATTCCATGAAAAGAAAGAAAAAAACAAAAAGGTCAACCTTGGCGGACCTTCCAAAACCAAAAAGAAAACCAGTTCATCGGTAAATCGGAATATTTTGAAAAATAGAGCCGCCAAACGAAAAAAGAAGTAATCTAACTGTTTAAAATTCTTTAAAAGCCATACTTCAAATCATAAAAAGTGCTATTTTTGATAAACTTTTGATAAATGCAATTCAAACACCCGGAAATTCTATATTTTCTTTTTTTATTGGTGATTCCAATTTTGGTGCATTTATTCCAATTACGACGTTTTAAGAAAGAATATTTCACCAACGTACAATTCCTAAAAGAGCTTTCTATCCAAACCCGAAAGAGTTCAACCATCAAAAAATGGCTGTTGCTTTTCACTCGATTATTACTGTTGGCCTGTTTGATTTTGGCATTTGCCCAACCTTTTTTTACAGCCAAAGAGAGTCGGAAAGCTACAAATGAAATGTACATCATTCTCGATAATTCCTATAGCATGCAGGCTAAAGGAAAAAAAGGAGAATTACTCAAACGTGCCGTTCAGGATTTATTAGAACACACTCCGGAAGCTCAAAATTTTTCTTTGATTACCAATACTGAAACCTACTGGAATACGGATATTAAATCAATTCAAAAAGATTTACAGGATTTAAAATACAGTGCGACACCTTTTCGATTGGATAATTTGATAGCGAAAGTCAATGCCCGAAAATCGGCTTTCAACAAAGATATAATCGTAATTACTGATGCAGTTGGCCAGGATGCTAAAGAATCCAAAAGCTTCAAAAAAGAAGACAATGTGTATTTCGTTTTGCCGGAAGCCGAGCAAAAGACCAACGTGTCCATCGACAGTGTTTACCTCCAACAAAATTTAGATAGTTTTTACGAAATCGCAATAAAATTATCCGCCAACGGAGATGAAATACCTTCAGTTCCGATTGCCTTGTACAATCAAAATAAGTTGACTGCTAAAACAGTTGTAAAATTGAACAACAATGCACAATTAGTCAAATTTACAATTCCAAAAGAAGATTTCCATGGCTATGTTGCTATTACCGACAAAGGCTTGGATTACGACAACACTTATTATTTCAGTATCTCTAAACCCAGCAAAACCAATGTTAAGAGTATCGGGGAAACTGAAAAAAGCAACTTCTTAAGTCGAATTTACACCGCAGACGAATTTAATTACAGCAATTTTCCAATAGCAAATTTGGATTACAACTCAATAGAAAAGCAAGATGCCATCGTGTTAAACGAATTGAAAGCAATACCGCAGGCGTTACAAACTACCTTAAAATCGTTTGTAAACAAAGGTGGAAATGTTATTGTTATTCCGGCGGAAGAAAACAACTTGTCAGACTTGAATTCGTTTTTATCCAACTTTGGGGCCGTTCAAGTAAAAGGAATGGACAAAAGTGATAAGAAAGTAACCCAAATCAATTTTAACCACCCGCTTTTTAGTAATGTATTTGAGAAAAAAGTAGACAATTTCCAATATCCTTCCACTAATACAGCCTTTCAAATTAACAGCAACACACCTTCCATTTTGAGTTATGAAGACCAAAGCGCATTCTTGACTTCAATATCGAATCCGCTGTCATCAGTTTATATTTTTGCGGCACCTATTAACAAAACCAATAGTAATTTTCAGAATTCACCTTTAATTGTGCCTACATTTTACAATATGGCGCAGAACAGTCAGAAAACAGGTGTAAATGCGTTGATTATTGGTGAAGATCAGCCTTTTGTAGTTGATGCTTTATTATCGAAAGATGAAATCCTAACGGTCAAAAACAGCAAAGAAAGTTTCATTCCGGTTCAACAACTAATGAATACCAAAGTTAAAATGACTTTTAATGAAAATCCGTCAGAAGCAGGAAACTTTGGTATCTTTAACGAAGCCGATTCAGTACAAAATATCAGCTTTAATTATACCCGAACTGAGAGCAATTTGAATTTAACCAATTCCGAAATAGCTAATGGCTTTAAGGAAATTGAGGATATAGAAACGGTTTTTAATGTCATACAAACCGACCGCACCGATACACAAATCTGGAAATGGTTTGTGATGCTGACCCTACTCTTTTTAGCTTTAGAACTACTCATTCAAAAATTTGTAAAATGAACCTAATCATCCGAAAAGCCAAAATTATTGACACGAAAAGTCCGTATCACAATCAAATTGTGGATTTAAAAATCACTGATGGTGTCATTGAGGAAATTGGTGATGTTGTTTCAAATAATGCCCATTATCAAGAATTTCAAAAAGAGAACTTACACCTTTCCCAAGGTTGGCTTGACACAAGTGTTTCTTTAGGCGAGCCCGGATTTGAAGACCGAGAAACCATCGCTAACGGTTTGGAAGTTGCTGCCAAAAGTGGCTTTACCGGAATTGCTTTGCAACCCAATTCCTTTCCGATTATCGACAACCAATCCCAAATTCATTTTGTAAAACAAAAAGCCTCACATTCCGCTACAGAATTGTTCCCTATTGGAGCTTTAACTAAAAACAGCGAAGGCAAAGATTTGGCCGAATTGTATGATATGAGAAATGCCGGAGCGGTAGCATTTGGTGATTATGGTAAGAGTTTAGCCAATGCGAATCTCTTAAAAATCGGATTGCAATATGTGCAGGATTTTGAAGGTTTAGTAATGGCTTTTGCACAAGAAGAGACTATTAAAGGCAATGGTGTTGCTAATGAAGGCATAGTTTCTACCGGTTTAGGTTTAAAAGGCATTCCTAATTTGGCTGAGGAATTAATGATTGCCAGAAACTTATTTTTATTGGAATATACCGGAGGAAAGTTACACATTCCAACAATTTCAACAGCCAAATCAGTAGCGTTGATTAAAGAAGCTAAAGCAAAAGGACTGAAGGTAACTTGTAGTGTGGCTGTTCATCATTTAGTATTAACCGATGAAAAACTGAGTACTTTTGATACTCGCTTTAAAGTTTCCCCGCCTTTGCGCACCGAAACCGACAGACAAGCTCTGATTGCGGGAATTTTGGATGACACTATAGATTGCATCACTGCTGACCACAATCCTATTGACATTGAACATAAAAAAATGGAATTCGACTTGGCTAAAAACGGAACCATTGGTTTAGAAAGTGCTTTTGGAGCATTGTTAACCGTTTTGCCTTTGGATAAAGTAGTTGAAAAATTAACTTCCGGTTATACAATCTTAAGTATTGAAAAACAGCGTATTGACGTAAATTCAAAAGCGAACTTGACTTTATTTGAAACAACTTCAACTTGGACATTTACCAAAGAAAATATTTTATCTAAATCGAAAAACTCAGCCTTTTTAGGGACATCAATGAAAGGTAAAGCCATCGGCATTTACAATCAAGGGAAATTAGTTACAGTATAAAATACAAGGATCATGGAGAATCTAGACAAATCAAAGAACACGGCTATAGTAGCCTATTTAACCATTATTGGCGCTGTCATTGCGATTTTTATGAATCAAGAAGAAAACAAATCGACTTTTGCTTCTTTTCACATTCGACAAGCATTAGGATTGTTTTTGTCTTTTTTCTTGTTGGGCTATTTTGTTGGTTATGCTAACAGTTGGACCGCTACATCTGCTTTCTATTTATTCTATTTCATTTTGTGGATTTACGGATTTTTAGGAGCCGTTCAAGGACAAATGAGAGAGTTACCGGTTGTTGGGCGTTTTTTTCAAAATCTTTTTAAAACATTGTGATGGAATTATCCTTGTACCACTTGGTTAGAGCACCCAAAATCAAAAAAGAAAAAAATCCTTTACTCCTATTGCTTCATGGATATGGCAGTAATGAGGAAGATTTATTTTCTTTTGCTACGGAATTACCAGAGGAATATTATGTGGTTTCGGCTCGTGCACCATTCGATTTATCTTATGGTAGCTATGCTTGGTATGCCATAAACTTTGATGCCGATGAAAATAAGTTTTCCGACCTTGGACAGGCCAGAGCTTCTAGAGATATCATTGTCCGATTTATAGATGAATTGGTAGACAATTATCCGATAGATGCGGGGCAAGTGACTTTAGTTGGATTTAGTCAGGGTTGCATTTTAAGCTATGCAGTAGCTTTATCTTATCCTGAAAAAGTACAACGCGTTGTAGCGATGAGTGGTTATTTGAATCCGGACATTGCCGTGGATGATTACTTAGAAAATGACTTTAGTAAACTGCGTATCTTTGCTTCACACGGAACAGTAGACCAGGTTATACCGGTTGAATGGGCTCGAAAATCAATTCCGACTTTACAAGTTTTAGGAATTGAAGTAGTGTTTAAAGAATACATGGTTGGTCATGGTGTAGCGCCGCAAAACTTTTTCGATTTCAAACATTGGCTTTCGACCTAGAAACTATTGCTGTTCAGTATCGCTTCCGGTTACTTTTTTACCCATCATGCCATCACCGGCAAATTTGTTTTCGTTGCCTTTCTTCAAAACAAAACCTTTCCAAGGCACTAATTGCCAATCTTGAAATATCCAAGGCTTACCTTCAGCACTTCTTGTCAGGACAATGGATTGGGTATCATTAGGCAAAAACACTTCAGCTTGATTGCCGTCTTCGCTAAACAAAACATAAGCGCTGAGCGATTCGTCTTCACTATCAGGATTAGAAATAGGGTTTAAAGGAATACCGGTAAAAGCTTTGATGCATTCTTTATTGATTTTTGACCAAACATAACCTGCTGAAGCCAAGCAACCATGCTCATCTTTGTCGTTTACTACTGAAGAATCTTTCACCGTTTGATTGGTTTCAGTTACTGCTTCCTCTGCATTTTGATCGGTTAGTTTACAGGAAACTAAAGTTCCCAAGAACATCAGAAAAAAGAATATTTTTTTCATAAGTATGATTTAGTGTAGGAGGCTAATTTAACTCTTTTGGATATAAATATGAACTCATAACCTCAAAAGATATCGTTTGATCATCATTGACAAAGTATTTCAGTAAAACTTCACCCCATAATTCACCATTGCTGTAGTTAGCAATAATCCAGCGATGATTTAACAATTTCACTTTGTTGATGATGAATTTTTGCTCACCCATCTTAGTTTGGTCAGTATATTTATTGCCTTCCTTATCATCATTGTATGACAATAAGGCTTGCTTTACTTTTTCAGAAAAAGCATTGATATCGCTTTGATTCAAATAGTTAATAGCCCTGTCGTTCAATTCCAATGAAAAATAATTGGCGTCATACAATTGGTTCTCCAAATCGGCTACTTTAACCGAATCAGATTTAACGGATACGGTTTCTTTTTCCCCCGAAGTTTTCATACTGTTTTCTTTGCCTGTAAAGTATTTATAGGTGAAAAGATTCATTAAAACCGCAATAATAAAAAGATAAAGGAACAATGATTTTTTCATAGTTTTTAAAGAGTGATTTTTAAATTATCATAGGCCAAATAAACATTATCAGGCAATCGATTTTGAACTTCTTCATGAAACCCTAAAAGGTGACTGATGTGTGTTAAATAAGCCTTTTCAGGTTGTACCAAATTTATAAAATCTATGGCTTCCTGCAAATTAAAATGGGAATGGTGTGGTTCTTCGCGTAATGCATTTACTACCAATACTTTTACTCCTTTTAATTTTTCTATTTCTTCGGGATCTATAGTTTTTACATCGGTTAGATAAGCAAAATCCTTTATTCTGAAACCAAAAACTTGAACATTGCCATGGTTTACATTCACCGGAATAATTGGCGTGTTTCCAATCATAAAGGTTTGATGGTTATGAATTTCAATTGGTTTTACACTTGGCGCTCCGGGATATTTATTTTCGGTCTCGAAGATGTAATCAAATCGTTTGCCTAAATTCTCTAATACTCTTTTATGTCCGTAAACCGGGATAGCTTCACCTTGTTTAAAAAAATAAGGCCGAATATCATCCAATCCGGCAGTGTGATCGGCATGTTCGTGAGTAAACAAAATAGCATCCAGTTGTAAGCAGCCGGAAGTCAGCATTTGTTGTCGAAAATCGGGACCACAATCAATCACAACAGAATGGTCATCCCAAACTACCCAAACTGATACCCGCAAACGTTTGTCTCTTTTATCGGTACTTTTACACACCGAATGGTTGCTTCCGATCACCGGAATTCCTTGTGAAGTACCTGTTCCTAAAAAATAAACTTGCATAGTTGCATGGTTTTTGTGGATAAGCCTTAAAATTAGTGACTTTAAAAGTAATTATTTACAAAAATAGACTTAATTATCTTTTTATAAAATAGCTATTTTACTAACTTTGCAAAGAATACAATCTATCATGGACAATATAGTTTCAAACATAAAGCTTAAAGGCGATAAAGCTATCGAACAAATTCCGGCTATTAAAGACAAAGCCTTGCGAATTAATTTGAATGAGAACATCTACGGAACTTTTGCGGAAATTGGAGCTGGCCAAGAAACGGTTAGACATTTTTTCAGAGCCGGAGGTTCCTCAGGAACTATTGCAAAAGCAATGTCTGCCTATGATAAAGATTTTAGTGATGCTATTTACGGCATTGAAGATGATGGACGCTATGTTACAGAAAGTCGATTAAAAAAAATGCTTACTCACGAAGTAGAGTTGATTGAGCAACGTTTGAAAAGAGACAAACATCCCAACAAAATTTTCTTCAGTTATGCCAATACAGTAGCTACTATTGACTTTGCCAAACAATTCAAAGGACACGGTTGGGTTGGTATCAAATACCAAGTTGAACCTGATGAGGATTACAACGAAATTATTTTGCACATTCGTTTCAAAGAAACTGATGCTAAATTGCAACAAGAAACCTTAGGGATTTTGGGAGTAAACCTAATTTATGGTGCATACTACAAATACAATGACCCCAAAAAACTATTGCGTTACTTGTATGACCATTTGGATAAAGACCAATTAGAGATTGACACCATCAACTTCTCAGGGCCGCGTTTTGCTAATGTAGACAATCGTTTGATGAGTTTGCAATTGGTTAAAAACGGAATGACTGATGCTGTAATGTTTGGTCCGGATGGTAAAAACGTTTTACCGGCCTCTATACTTTACAAGAAAAACATATTGGCGTTGCGTGGTAGTTTCCGACCGGTAACGCAAGTCAATATGGACATGTACGAGAAATCGTTGAAAATGTTTTTGGATGAAAGTAAAGTGGATAAAGACAATGCTTTGGTGATTTTTGAAATTACCCTTTCCAATTTACGTTCTGAAGGAGAAATTGACGAAAGAGACTTCATGGATAGAGCTGAATTACTATGTTCGTTAGGACAAACGGTAATGATATCAAACTTCCAAGAATACTACAAAGTGGTTGAATACTTCTCTAATTATACTAAAGCTCGTATGGGATTGGCCATGGGCGTAAACAACTTGGTTGACATATTTGATGAAAAATACTATCGCCATTTGAGTGGTGGCATTTTAGAAGCTTTCGGTAAATTGTTCTATAGAGATTTAAAAGTATTTTTATATCCTATGGAAGGCGAAGACGGAGAAATTATCAATTCACAAAACTTGAAAGTTCACCCGAGAATGAAAGAATTGTACAAATTCTTTGCTTACAATGGAAAAGTGGTTGACATTACTGAGTTTGACAAAGACCACTTAAAAATATTTTCCAGAGAAGTTTTAAAGATGATAAGTACCGGCAAACCGGGATGGGAAAAACTGTTACCGCAAGGTATTGCAGAAATAATTAAGAAACACAGTTTATTTGGATATGATCCGAATAAAGTTTTAGAAAATGCATAAAGCAAAAAGACCAAGATTAAATCTTGGTCTTTTTTTTATTTTAATATTTGTGCTGCGTGGGCTTTGGTTTTTACATCGGTAATCACATCGTCAATAACTCCTTCTTCATTGATTACAAAAGTGGTTCTGTGGATACCATCGTACTCTTTACCCATGAATTTTTTTGGTCCCCAAACGCCAAAGGCATGAATTACCGATTTGTCTTCATCGGCTAAAAGCGGAAAGGGAAAATCAAACTTATTTTTGAAACTGGCTTGGGCTTTTGCGCTGTCGGCACTTACGCCTAAGAGTTCATAATTATTGGCCTTAAAGCGGTCAAAGTTGTCTCTCAAATCACAAGCCTCTGCGGTACAACCGGGTGTATTGGCTTTTGGATAAAAGAAAACCACTATTTTTTTACCTTGGTAATCGGCTAAAGTATGCTGGTTACCATCTTGGTCTTTGGCTGAGAAACTCGGTGCTTTATCACCTTTTTTTAGTGTCGTCATTTTTTTGAGAGGCTAAGGTTCTGAAATATTATTTCTTATTTTTACAAATCAAATTTAGTTTAAAATGACCAAACAAGAGCGTGCAACATTTGTTATAAATACGTTAAAAGAATTCTATCCTGAAATCCCAATTCCACTTGACCATAAAGATGCCTATACTTTATTAATTGCTGTTTTACTCTCTGCGCAATGTACCGATGTAAGAGTAAATCAAATTACTCCCATTTTATTTGCCAAAGCGGACAATCCATATGATATGGTAAAATTGTCAGTAGAAGAAATCAAAGAAATCATTAAACCTTGTGGTTTATCACCTATGAAATCAAAAGGCATATATGGTTTGTCGAAAATTTTAATTGAAGAGCACAATGGCGAAGTGCCACAAAGTTTTGAAGCGCTAGAGCAATTACCGGCTGTTGGTCATAAAACCGCCAGCGTAGTGATGTCGCAGGCTTTTGGTGTTCCTGCATTTCCGGTTGACACCCATATACACCGATTAATGTACCGATGGAATTTATCCAACGGTAAAAATGTTCAGCAAACCGAAAAAGATGCCAAAGCTATATTTCCTCGAGCATTGTGGAATGAATTGCATCTTCAAATTATTTGGTACGGAAGAGAATATTCGCCGGCTAGAGGTTGGAATTTAGAAAAAGACATCATTACCAAAACCATAGGCAGAAAATCGGTTTTGAACGAATACATAAAAAAACATCCCGCAATATATAATACTACGGGACGTTAATTAATTAGCAATATTGTCGAAGTTCATGTTGCCTACTTTGATAATATTCAATGCACAAGAATATTGAAGTATTAAACGAATTGTTTCTTTTTTGGGTAACATTTTTGGTGTTGCTAATTTTCGTTTAGAGTAAAGTTTTGCCATATAAAAATCAGTTGATTTGATTGTTTATAAGAAAACGCAAAAAATTACTTTTTATTGTTTACGAAGGCAAATAAATTTTATTTTTTTCAATTACTTTTCTCATATTGGTAATAGCATAACGCATTCTTCCTAAAGTTGTATTAACGCTAACACCGGTATAATCGGCTATTTCTTTAAAACTCATGTCTAAATAATAGCGCATCATAATAACTTCTTTTTGATCATGCGGTAATTTTTCGATGATGGTTTTGATATCAACTTCAACTTGATTTTTAATCAATTTGCGTTCGATATTTAATGAATCATCTGTAATTCTGGAAAATACCGAAAAATCATCGGTATCTCTGTTAAGAGGCATTTTTTTATCGCTTCTGAATTTGTCGATGATCAAATTGCTGGCGATACGCAACACCCAAGATAAAAATTTACCTTCTTCGTTATAATATTTACGAGATTTGAGTGTGTGAATGACCTTGAAAAAGGTTTCTTGGAAAATGTCTTCCGTAATATCCCTGTCCAAAACCTTGGAATAGATATACCCGTAAATTTTTGATTGGTGTCTGTTAACAAGAATTGCAAGCGCATTTTCATCGCCGGAAATATACTTGTCAACTAATACTGCGTCAGGAAGTTGAGATTTAGCCATAACATTACCTTTTAGTAAGGGTTAAAAAAGAATTTTTAATCTAAAAAGTAATGGTTTTGTATAGGCAAATCGCTTTAGTGAATTATTAATGAACCAAATTTAACATAAATTTTATTTAAAAAACAAATAAAAACAGAAAAATAATTATTTTTCAAAAACGTTGAGCCATTTTTACTTGTCAATTATGCAGAAATTTTATGTTTCTTTTGAGAATATAAACAGTATGTTTAACCTAAATGCTAAAGACAGTTGTGTCTGAATAAGCTAATTCTTTATTATTTTAAAATTTTGAATTCCACGTGAATTTTGAATTCTAAGAAAATAAATTCCGGGTTTAAAATTACTCATATCGATATCTTCGTTGGCACTAACTTCCATTTCAAGCTGTGTTTTTCCTAAAACATCTGTCAAAAAAATCAAGTTATTGTCATCCAGTAACTGAAGGTGCAATGTGTTTTCAACTGGATTAGGGTAACACAACTGACGTGGTTCTGACAATGTAGGTACATCTAAAGTACAATTATTACCCACCACATAAGAAAAATATCTTGTTACAGATAATCCTCCGGCATAGGCAAATTTAACAGCATAATTAATAGTTGACCCTATAGTTTGACCGGTAATGGTTTTGGTAAATATGTTTCCTGACACATTACTCATTTGATATTCCGTAAAAGGAGATTGTCTCCATAAAATACCAACAACACCAACTTTATCGACATCCAACATTTCAAATGTAATTTTCACATCTGTACCAATGGTTTCAAAAGCATAATTGTAACCAACGCTGAAAGATCCTTGTTGTGCTTGAGTATCAGTTCCGGAACATCCTATAACTCCGGTGGTTGTAGCATTGAGTAGTATTGGATTAGCAACAAAATTGTTACCTGTTAAATCACTACAGCTAACTGAAAAACTATAATTAGTATTAGGCAATAAATTAAAATGAAAATTATTATTCAATAGGGAAAATAAACCTATTTGATTCTACTTCTATAAGCTGCGCTTTCAAATGGGAAATGATTAACTTTGCTGATATTTTTCCAATAGCTATGAAAAGTTCAGAAATTGCAACGTTAGAACCTAAAAAAAACATCCTCATAAAAAACGCTCAGATTCACAACCTGAAAAATTTAGATGTAGTAATTCCACGTAATGAACTAGTAGTAATTACCGGACTTTCGGGTTCAGGAAAATCAAGTTTGGCGTTTGATACACTTTATGCCGAAGGACAGCGTCGCTATGTGGAGAGTCTTTCATCTTATGCCCGACAATTTTTAGGTCGTTTGGACAAACCAAAAGTGGAATACATCAAAGGGATTGCACCGGCCATTGCTATTGAACAAAAAGTAAATACTACAAATGCTCGCTCTACCGTTGGTACTTCCACAGAAATTTATGATTACTTAAAGTTACTTTTCGCACGAATCGGAAAAACCTACTCTCCTATTTCCGGCAAAGAAGTAAAAAAAGACACGGTAACCGATGTGGTAAATGAGATTAAAAATTTTATACCCAATAGCAAATGGTTACTCTTATCGCCTATCCATTTGGAAGAAGGAAGACAATTGGAAGACAAACTAAAAGTCTTATTACAACAAGGTTTTGCTCGTATTTTGGTCGATAACGAAATGGTTAGATTGGACCAAATCGAACAACATTCATTAGACAACAAAGATATTTTGTTAATCATAGACCGTATAGTAATTAATGATGAAACCCTAGAGGATGAAGATTTTTACAACCGATTGGCCGATGCAGTGCAAACTGCTTTTTTTGAAGGTAAAGGAATTTGTTATTTACAAGAATTAGAGACGAATAAACGATTTGACTACAGTACCAACTTTGAATTAGACGGTATGATGTTTTTAGAACCGAATATTCATTTATTCAGCTTTAACAATCCATACGGTGCATGCCCAACTTGCGAAGGTTACGGCAATATCATTGGAATTGATGAAGAATTGGTTATCCCGAACACCTCACTTTCTGTATTTGAAAACGCTATTTTCCCATGGCGAGGGGAAAGTATGAGTTGGTATCGTGACCAATTGGTTAATCACGCTTACAAATTTGATTTTCCAATACACAAACCTTATTTTGAATTGACCGATGAACAAAAAGACTTGGTTTGGAAAGGCAACAAATTCTTCACTGGTCTAAACGATTTTTTTCAAGAATTAGAAGAGAAAAACTATAAAATTCAAAACCGCGTAATGCTGTCTCGATACCGTGGTAAAACCAAATGCACTAATTGTAAAGGCAAACGTTTACGCAAAGAAACCAACTTCATTTCAGTTGGAGGTAAAACCATTTCGGACTTGGTAGATTTGCCTATTAAACGACTGATTCCTTTCTTTAAAGAACTTCAATTGTCGGAATATGATACCAAAGTAGCAAAACGATTGCTGATAGAAATCAATAACCGATTGGCTTTTTTAAGCGATGTTGGTTTGGATTATTTAACCTTAAATCGAAATTCCGCTACACTATCCGGCGGTGAATCACAACGCATTAATTTAGCGACTTCATTAGGCAGCAGCCTGGTGGGTTCAATGTATATTTTAGACGAACCAAGTATTGGCCTGCATCCGAAAGATACGGAACGTTTGATTAAAGTATTGCAGAATTTACGCGATTTGGGCAATACCGTAATCGTAGTTGAACACGATGAAGACATCATGAAAGCAGCCGATAGAATTATCGATATTGGTCCGGAAGCCGGAACTTATGGTGGTGAATTAGTGGCTGAAGGTACTTTTGATGAAATACTCAAAGCTGATTCGTTAACAGCACAATATTTGAATGGCAAACTCGAAATCTCTGTACCTAAAAACAGAAGGAAATCGAATAACTACATTGAAATCAAAGGCGCACGTGAAAATAATTTACAAAATATTGATGTCGTATTTCCCTTAGAAAATTTGACGGTTGTTACCGGCGTTTCGGGTAGTGGTAAAAGTACATTGGTGAAAAAGATTCTTTTTCCGGCCATGCAAAAGAAACTTGAAGGTATTGGTGATAAAGCCGGACAGTTTAGCGAATTAAACGGAAGCTTCTCACACATCAAACATATAGAATACGTGGATCAAAATCCTATTGGAAGAAGTTCGCGTTCTAATCCGGTAACCTATATCAAAGCCTACGACGATATACGAGATTTGTATGCCAAAGAAAAACTATCAAAAGTTCGTGGGTATCAAGCCAAACATTTCTCTTTCAACGTCGACGGTGGTCGTTGTGAAACTTGCAAAGGCGAAGGATCAATTAATGTAGAAATGGTTTTTATGGCTGATGTATCTTTGCCCTGTGATACTTGTGGTGGAAAACGATTCAAAAAGGAAGTTTTAGAAGTTACTTTTGAAGGTAAAAACATTGATGATATTCTAACCATGACCATTGATGATTCCATTGTATTCTTTAAAGAACACAAGCAAACCAAAATCATTCAAAAACTGCAACCATTGCAAGATGTTGGTTTGGGTTATGTGCAATTAGGGCAATCTTCCTCTACACTCTCCGGCGGAGAAGCACAACGCATTAAACTCGCCTCTTTCTTAGTTAAAGGAGTCACCAAAGAAAAAGCACTCTTTGTCTTTGATGAACCAACCACCGGATTGCACTTCCACGATATCAAAAAACTGTTGGCTTCGTTTGATGCTTTGATTGAAAAAGGTCATTCGATTATAGTGATTGAACACAATTTGGATTTGATTAAATGTGCCGATTGGATTATCGATTTAGGGCCGGAAGGCGGAGAAAACGGTGGACAACTGTTAGCGGTTGGAACACCGGAAGAAATTGTGAAAAACAATAAATCAGTTACGGGTTATTATCTAAAAGACAAACTATAAAAAAAAGCCTTCCATTGGAAGGCTTTTTAATTTATTCGATAATTATTTTTCTCGTTATTTGGTCTCTAGCAGTTTGTAACACACCCAAATACATGCCTTTCGCTAAACCTTCTAAAGGGAAAGATTCAATAAATTGCGGGTTTTCAACTACTTGTTTAAATACGCTTTTACCGTTCAAATCAATCAAAGAAAAGGTATATTTTGTTTCATTTAAACTTCCCAAGCTAACATTGATATAATTTTTGGCCGGACTCGGATAAAAACTTACCTGATTGGCTAAACTGTTTTCCGTTGACAATGTAGTAGCCGCACCAGCAAAATGCAACATAGCGCCGGTAGCTGCTTTGGCTATATTGTAGACATAATCAGGATCCATATTAACTAATAAATCGGTTGCTGTGTGTCTGTGCGGTGTTTCATTGGTTTCAAAAAATCCGGTAATCACTTCATTATTATCTTCAAAAGGCATATAATCCGAAGCATAGGCATAAGACAAATTGGTGTTCAATGGTGAGTACAATAGAACACAGTTAATCAATTCATTAGTAATAGTATTAGAAGCTGCATTATTGGATGTCGGACTTCCGGTATCGCGTTCACAGGTAATGGTATCATTCGTCATATTGGCTCTTCCGCCTACTTCATCAATATTGAAAACCAATTTGATATTCATTTTGGGATTAGTGGCATTCACTACGGTAGAAACAAAATGTTGGCTTCCAATCAATCCGTCTTCTTCTCCACTAAAATTAATAAACTTGATAGAGTATTCTGTAGGGATATTTTGCAACAAACGAGCCACTTCAAAAATGGTTACAACTCCGCTTCCGTTATCATTAGTGCCTTTTCCGGTAATGGTATCGTAATGCCCACAAATAATCACATAGGTATTAGGATAAAGCGTACCCATTTTAGTTACTACCAAATTTTTGCATGTTGCAGTACCATTGGTAAAACTATATTCTTGCATTTGAGCTGCGGTGTAACCATAACTTAAATATTCAGCTTTTAGCCAATCTAAAGTATTTTGCAAGGCTACAGTTCCTCTTCTTTTTACACCCAAGTTTTCAAACTCTGTTAAGTTATTCAGAACATTGGAAGCGGAAACCTGTTCTACAATAGTACCATAAAAAGGAACGTATTGTTGCGCAAAACCGGTAATCGTTAAAAAGTAAAAGAAAATGGCAGATAGTAGGTTTTTCATTGAGAATTTAGTGCTAATGATGTTTTATATCTTAAAAAAATACCCGCAAATGTACTAAAATTTTAAAAATTTCAAACTGTTGAATTGAATTTTAAAAGCGGTTGATTCAAAATTAAAACACTGTAAATCTGATTATTAAACTTTCTTAATCAAACCTTAAGAAATGTTTTTTTTGTTTTGGCACACCAATTGGAATAGACCTATCAACAGTAAACTTTACTGTTCGAAGAAGCTGAAAATCGGAAGAGTAAGCAAAACTCAAATTGTATTGATTATGAAAAAAATTACCCTTTTAGTAGCTACTGTTTTACTGGTAGGAAACGTAGTGAATGCATCTGAAGTAACAACTTTTGGTGAAGAAAGAAGAGCGAGATATAGCTTTGATGAGCCAATCTCATTTGTAGAAAGAGGTGTTGAGTTTTTTGTTTTTGCCAACGGAGATTTTGATTTTAATACCCGTCCACAAGACAGTCATGGAGATTATTTCTATAAAACTGCCGGAAGACGTGCAGCTTCAACAGCCGCTCGAGG
Source organism: Flavobacterium sp. (assembly GCF_044373165.1). Taxonomy (GTDB): domain Bacteria; phylum Bacteroidota; class Bacteroidia; order Flavobacteriales; family Flavobacteriaceae; genus Flavobacterium. The sequence goes on along the minus strand of NZ_JBILQL010000051.1, from coordinate 152 downwards.
AAGTATAAATTACGGCGTTAGAATTGAGCACGACAGTTTTGGTAGAGTTCGAAGAGTTGGTAACACTTTTATCAACTACGACAGCAGAGACAGAGTAAGCCGAATTGGAACTGTTTACATGAGATACAACAGATTTGCCTTAACGCAAATTG
>NZ_JBILQL010000050.1:0-17046 GCF_044373165.1 Flavobacterium sp. | reverse complement strand
TAGGCGGGAAAGTAGTTACTGCCTCAGATTCATCAGGTTATATTTTTGATGCTGACGGTATTGACGCTGAAAAGTTAGCCTACATCATGGAAATTAAAAATGTCAATTACGGTAGAATTTCCGATTACGTAGCCAAATATCCTAATGCAACATTCGTAGCCGGAAAACGACCATGGGAAGTTAAATGCGATATCGCTTTGCCATGTGCTACTCAAAACGAATTAAACGGAGAGGAAGCTAAAACTTTAGTTGCCAACGGTTGTATCTGTGTTGCAGAAGGCGCCAACATGCCTTCAACGCCGGAAGCTATTGAAGTCTTCTTACATGCGAAAATTTTATTTGCTCCCGGAAAAGCTTCAAACGCCGGTGGTGTTGCCACTTCAGGTCTCGAAATGTCTCAAAACTCTTTGCGATTAAGCTGGACTGCAGATGAAGTTGACCAAAGATTAAAAGATATTATGGCCAACATTCACGCCGCTTGTGTAAAATACGGAAAAGATGAAACCGGATACGTAGACTACGTGAAAGGTGCCAATGTAGCCGGTTTTGTTAAAGTAGCTGATGCTATGCTTGCACAAGGAATCGTATAAACCAAATAAAACCAACCACCAAAAACGCTTTAGAACTTTACGGTGCGACAGCGGAATAAAAACCATTTGCCAAAAAAAAGCCCTCAAATTGAGGGCTTTTTTTAACGCTCAACCGAATAGTTGAGCATATTTCTGTCGGACACTTCCAAATGTTTTCTTGAAATAAAAACATTTTTAAGCAGTTGTAATCGCCAACGGTTTCTCTTTTTCCAAGAGGAAAAGCTTTCGTTCTTCCAATCAAAATCAGGTTTCCAAAAATAGGATGGCGAAATATAACAGTAAGTATATGGCATCAAAAACGAACTGTTATTATTAGTCTCAACCACTTGTGACACTTTTGGGTCCCTTTTGATAGACTCAGGATATAAAAAAGTAATATTCCGTTGAACTGCTTCTCGCTTTAATGCTGATATCAGTTTTTCATAAGCGGTTTCAATTTCAGTCAAACTAAAATCGTTATACTGGGTTTCCCCTATTTTATCAATAGGGCGCAACTGAATCACATCAATAGAATATTGCCCGAAAACATCAAAAAAATCAGCTAACTCCATGAAATTATCTTTGTTAAAAGTATAATTAATTCGAAGCACCAACTTTGGATTGCGCTTTTTTTCCTTTGTTATATATTGCAATACCTCGTGAAATTTTTGATAGTCACCTTTGTCCATGAAATCTTCATAACTGCTTTTATGAACACCATGCAAAGACAGTATAAACTCATTCAATCCGGAAAATGAAAAATTAAAAACATCTTCTTCACTGAGTAAATTGCCATTAGTTACCATACTGATATAAGGAACCTTGTATTTTTTTGCCGTTTCTATTAGCTTCAAATTGTGCTTAAACAACGTTGGCTCTGCACCACATCCTATTTGAAGTTTTAAAGCATTCTTGAAATTAATTTTAGCTAAAAATTCTATATCATCCTCTTTCATCATTCCCTTCATGACTGTTTTCACATAATTCTGATCTGTAAAATAACACATCTTACACCGTAAATTACAAGCCATAACCGGATCCATATACAATCCTAAATAGCGCTGATCAAGCAAATCCAACAACCATAATCCTAAAAACTTAACTCTATGACTTTTAATAGTGTTGTTTATCTTTAATAGGCTGTATATCTTCATAGTATTCTGTTATTGTAACAAAACTACAAATAACATTTGTGATTCAATGGCGTGATTGATTAATAATTTAAATGATATTACAAAACAATTAATCGCCCTTTTTTTCGTTTACACTATATTTGTGTCAAATTGCTACCAAAATGAAGAAGTACCTATTTTACTTATTAATCTTTGTATTCCAGTGTGGTTGGTCCCAACAAAACCAAAATTGGAAAGGTTATTTCTCTTACAATCAAATCAAAGATATTTCTGAATCGGCTGCAAAAGTTTATGTTGCAAGTGAGAACGCTTTGTTTACTAAAAACATTGTATCAAACGACCTACAAACCATCAATACTATCGATGGCTTATCAGGACAAACCATTTCGGCTATGTACCATAGTGATGCCTTTCAAAAAACTATTGTTGGCTATGAAACCGGATTAATGATTGTAATTAATGATACCGACGGAAGCATGCTTAATGTAGTTGATATCATTAACAAAAACATTCCGGCAAACATCAAAAAAGTAAACCATTTTACGGAACACGAAGGCGTTTTATACATTTCCTGCGATTTTGGTATTGTACAGTACAAATTAGCTACACTAGAGTTTGGCGACACCTATTTTATTGGTCCAAACGGACAAGAAATTAAAGTGTATCAAACTGCCGTTTTTAATGGTGATTTATTGGCTGTTACGCAACTCAACGGGATTCGCAAAGCAAGTTTGTCAAATCCCAATTTGATTGATTTTGCTCAATGGACTTTGTTTGATGGCGGTTTTTGGTTCGGCCTTGTTAATTTCAATAACCAATTAATAGGTTACAACACAAATAATAAAGTGTATAAGTTTAACGGTGTGTTTTTTGAAGAATTGACTACTATTGGAGAACCTTGTAAAGACATAAGAGCCACCGAAGATTACACCATAGTAACTTCAGCAAATCATGTTTATCTTTTAAACACCAACTTAAACACTGTGGTACATATTCAAAGCAACCAAATCACATCGGCTTCTGTAACTTTTACTTCAGCAACAGTTATCAATGAGATCATTTACATTGGCACTAATGAAAACGGTATTTTATCAGCCCCTGTGAGTTCTCCAACCAACTTTGAATTCGTTATGCCTTCCGGCCCAACAAAAAACAAACTTTTTGCCATCGATGCTTCTTCTTCCAACTTATGGGCAGTCTATGGCGGTTATGATATTTTTTACAATCCGTTTAATTTTTTTGGCTTTACTCCTGCAGAATTTGGTGTCTCAAAATACAACTCTTCAAACGGTTGGTTACACATCCCTTACCCCGATTTATTGGGCGCAAAAGCCATCTCTAAAATCACGGTTAATCCAAATAATGAAAATCAGGTTTTCATGAGCTCTTATCACAGAGGTTTACTTAAAATTGAAAATGATATTCCCAATATTTTATACGACCAAACGAATAGCGGTTTAGAGTCGTTAGTAGACGGCTCAAATATTAGCGTTAGAATCAACGGAACTGCCTTTGACCGACAAGGCAATCTTTGGGTCACAAACAGCAATATTAAAAATCAATTAAAAGTTTTAAATTCCGGCGGACAATGGCAATCCTATAATATGGAAAATGTATTGGATAATTTTGGTTCTGCTAATATGAATAAAATCGTAATTGACAGATCCGGAACCAAATGGATGGCCACTTACCTTGACGGGGTTATTGCTTTCAACGAAACCGTAAACGAATTCAAAAAAATTACCGAAGGTCCGGATAACGGCAATTTGCCTTCCAGAGACGTCAGAGCTATCGCCATCGACAACAGAAATCAAGTTTGGATTGGCACCAACAAAGGACTTCGTGTGCTTCCCAGTACAGGAAGTTACAACGGCACTGAACAAATGAGAGCCAATGCTATTATCATTTTGGAAGATGACTTGGCGCAAGAACTCTTATTTGAACAATTCATTACTGATATAGTAATCAACGGCTCTAATGAAAAATGGATTGGAACTGCTGATTCCGGAGTTTTTCTCTTTTCTCCTAACGGTCAAGAATCTATTTATCATTTTACCAAAGATAATTCCCCGTTGCCCAGCAATGTGGTAAACGATATTGATATCAATGCCGAAACCGGAGAGGTTTTCTTTGCTACCGACAAAGGCATGGTGTCTTTTCAGGGAACTGCCACCAAACCGGCTGACAGTTTAAAAGAGGTATATGTTTATCCCAATCCTGTTCGGCCGGAGTTTGTAGGAACAGTAAAAATTGCCGGTCTAACTTCGGGAGCCAATATCAAAATTACCGATATCGAAGGAAGCTTGGTTTATGAGACTACCTCAACCGGCGGAACTATAGAATGGGATACAACGGCCTTCGGAAAATACAAAGTAGCCTCGGGCGTTTACATGATTTTTATAGCTGCCGAAGATGCCTCAGAAACTACGGTTAAAAAAGTGATGATAATCCGATAACTTCGTACTTCAAACTTCGTAAATCGTACTTTTTAGATGCTCGTCAAAACCAAAGCCATCGTCATTTCTTCACTGAAATATCAGGAAAAAAGCCTGATAGTAAAGTGCTTAACCCAAAGCGATGGTCTAAAAAGCTATTTTGTGCCCAATGCTTTTTCGGTCAAAAAATCCAACCAAAAAATTGCCTACTTTCAGCCGTTAACGCTACTCGAAATTGAAGCCAATCACAAAAACAAAGGCACTTTAGAACATTTCAAAGAAATCAAACTGGCACACGCCTTCCAAACCATCAATACCGACATCATCAAAAGTACCATCGTTATTTTTCTCTCCGAAATGCTCCACCACAGCATACACGAAGAAGAAAAAAACGAGCGCTTGTTCACGTTCTTGGAAACGGCTTTGCTCTGGCTCGACACCCATGAAGAAACTTCTAATTTCCATTTGATTTTACTATTGGAAATCACCAAATTTCTGGGTTGTTATCCCGATACTTCCGAGATGGATTATCCTTATTTTGAATTGAAAGAAGGCTTTTTTTCGCCTACCTTGGGAATAGGTTGTCTGACTGAAAACGAAACCCGTTTATTCAAAAAATTAATCGATTTGAAATTCGACAGTCCGCAAAAAATATTTAACGGCAACGAACGCCATCTCTTACTAAAAATCCTCTTGGATTATTACACTTTTCACTTGGTTGGCTTCAAAAAACCAAAATCACTAGACGTTTTAAAAGAAGTTTTTGCTTAAAATTTTATGGGCGTTTCCCTTTGGGCCGCGTCTTCCGCTACAATCTTTTTTAATCATATTATGGCAATTCAAGGAACTTTGGGCAAAAAAAGGATTTTCGCTCCAACCGCTAACGCAAAAACTCCCGTCTCATAACCCATAACTCATAACAATTTATTACTTTCGCAAACTGATTAAAGAAAACGACAAAAATGAGTACTAAGTTTACTGAATACAAAGGACTTGACTTGCCAACGGTAGCCTCTGAAGTTCTTGCATTTTGGAAAAAAAACAACGTCTTTGAACAAAGTGTTACCTCTCGCGAAGGTGCCACACCTTATGTGTTTTTTGAAGGACCGCCGTCGGCCAATGGCTTACCGGGCATTCACCACGTAATGGCACGTGCCATCAAGGATATTTTTTGTCGTTACAAAACCCAAAAAGGTTTCCAAGTCAAACGAAAAGCAGGCTGGGACACTCACGGTTTACCGGTTGAACTGGGCACCGAAAAAGAATTAGGCATCACCAAAGAAGACATTGGCAAAACCATCTCGGTAACCGAATACAATGAAGCGTGTAAAAGAACCGTAATGCGCTACACCGATGTATGGAATGACCTGACCGAAAAAATGGGCTATTGGGTAGATATGGACAATCCATACGTGACCTACAAATCCAAATACATGGAAACCGTTTGGTGGTTGCTTAAACAAATTTACAACAAAGACTTACTCTACAAAGGCTACACCATACAGCCTTATTCGCCCAAAGCGGGAACCGGTTTGTCTTCGCACGAAGTCAATCAACCCGGCAGTTACAGAGATGTAACCGATACAACTGTTGTAGCACAATTCAAAGCCAAAGCAGCAACCTTACCAAGTTTTTTACAAGGCTTCGGCGATATTCATATCTTAGCTTGGACGACCACACCATGGACTTTACCTAGCAACACCGCTTTGACAGTTGGTCCAAAAATCGATTATGTTTTGGTAAAAACGTTTAACCAATACACCTTTGAACCGGTGAATGTGATTTTGGCCAAGAATTTGGTCGGAAAACAATTCGGCGGAAAATTTTTTATAGCCGAAAGCGAGGACGATTTTACCAATTACAAAGCAGAAGACAAAAAAATCCCATACCAAATTCTAACGGAAGCAAAAGGGGTTGATTTGGTAGGCATCCACTACGAACAATTGTTACCGTATACTTTACCGTATCAAAATCCTGAAAACGCTTTCCGCGTAATTTCGGGCGATTTCGTCACTACTGAAGACGGAACCGGAATTGTACACACTGCGCCGACTTTCGGTGCCGATGATGCTAAAGTGGCCAAAGAAGCGACTCCGGAAGTACCGCCTATGTTGGTGTTAGACGAAAACGGCAATCCTGTTCCTTTGGTAGATTTACAAGGGAAATTCGTAGCCCAAATGGCTGATTTCGCCGGAAAATATGTCAAAAACGAATACTACAACGAAGGCGAAGCGCCTGAAAAATCAGTAGACGTGGAAATTGCCATCTTACTGAAAGAACAAAACAAAGCCTTCAAAGTAGAAAAATACGTGCACAGTTATCCACATTGTTGGAGAACAGACAAGCCAATTTTGTATTATCCTTTAGATTCTTGGTTCATCAAAGTAACCGAAATCAAAGACCGCATGTTCGATCTTAACGAAACCATCAATTGGAAGCCCAAAGCTACCGGAGAAGGACGTTTCGGAAACTGGTTGAAAAATGCCAACGACTGGAACTTGTCGCGCTCGAGATATTGGGGCATTCCATTGCCGATTTGGAGAAGCGAAGACGGAACGGATGAAATACTTATCGGTTCGGTAGAAGAATTGTATACTGAAATCGAAAAATCCATAGCCGCCGGTTTCCAAACTGAAAATCCATACAAAGGATTCCAAATCGGAGACATGAGCGAAGCCAATTACGACTTGGTGGATTTGCACAAAAATGTGGTAGACAACATTATTTTGGTATCGCCATCCGGCCAACCGATGAAACGCGAAACCGATTTGATTGACGTTTGGTTCGACTCGGGCGCTATGCCTTATGCCCAATGGCATTATCCATTTGAAAACCGCGAATTAATCGACGATAACAAAGCTTTCCCGGCCGATTTTATTGCAGAAGGTGTCGACCAAACCCGTGGTTGGTTCTATACACTTCACGCCATAGCAACCTTGGTTTTTGATAAAATTGCCTATAAAAATGTAGTGTCAAATGGTTTGGTTCTTGACAAAAACGGACAAAAAATGTCGAAACGTTTGGGCAATGCCGTAGATCCGTTTGAAACCTTAAAAGAATACGGTCCCGATGCTACGCGTTGGTACATGATTGCGAATGCCAATCCGTGGGACAACTTAAAATTTGATATCGAAGGAGTGGCCGAAGTACGACGTAAATTTTTCGGGACACTTTATAATACTTACTCGTTCTTCAGTTTATATGCGAACATCGACGGCTTTAAATATACGGAAGCCGAGGTACCATTGAACGAAAGACCTGAAATTGACCGTTGGATTTTATCGGAATTGCATACTTTAATCAAAACCGTTGACGAAGCGTATGCCGATTATGAACCTACGAAAGCAGCCCGTGCGATATCTGATTTTGTACAGGAAAACTTGAGCAACTGGTACGTGCGCTTGTGCCGTAGAAGATTTTGGAAAGGCGAATACGGCACGGATAAAATTGCGGCTTATCAAACCCTATACACTTGCTTACTAACCGTAGCAAAATTATCCGCTCCGATTGCTCCGTTTTTTATGGATCAATTGTACCGCGACTTGGTTAATGCCACTGAAAGCGAGAGTTTTAGTAGTGTTCACCTAGCCAAATTCCCTGTTTCGGTTGAAAACTTTGTTGATAAATCATTAGAGAGCAAAATGTTGAAAGCCCAAACAGTTTCTTCCCTAGTTTTATCACTCCGAAAAAAGGAAATGATAAAAGTACGTCAACCTTTGCAAAAGGTAATGATTCCAATACTTGACGAGTCTCAGCGTGCTGAAATTGAAGCGGTTTCCGACCTGATAAAAGCCGAAGTAAACGTAAAAGAAATAGAGCTTTTAGATGATGCTTCGGGCGTTTTGGTAAAACAAATTAAACCCAATTTTAAGGCTTTAGGGCCACGTTTTGGCAAAGACATGGGATTGATTTCCAAAGAGATACAAGGTTTTAGCCAAGAACAAATCAACGAATTGGATGCCAAAGGCGAATTAACGCTTGTTATTTCAGGAAAAAGTATAATTTTATCATTAGAAGATGTTGAGATTTCTTCTCAAGATATTCCCGGTTGGTTAGTGGCCAATGCCAATGGTATAACTGTTGCGTTAGACATCACATTGACCGACACTTTAAAAAATGAAGGAATTGCCAGAGAATTAGTGAATCGAATTCAAAATCTAAGAAAAGATAGCGGATTTGAAGTCACTGATAAAATCAAAGTGCAGTTACAACAAAATCCGATTTTGGCTCAAGCCATTAAGGAAAATGAAAACTATATCAAATCGGAAACACTAACCGAGAGTTTGGTTTTAGAAAATGAGATTGCCGAAGGTTCTGAAATAGAATTTGATGAGATAAAAACAAGAATATTAATTTCTAAATAATTAGGTAAAGATTATGGTAGAAGAAAAATTAAGATACTCAGATGCTGATTTAGCAGAGTTCAAAGAAATTATTTTAGCAAAAATTGAAAAAGCAAAAGCCGATTTAGATTTGATAAAAAGCGCTTACATGAACGATTTGAACAACGGTACCGATGATACATCGCCAACGTTCAAAGCATTTGAAGAAGGCAGCGAAACCATGTCTAAAGAAGCCAACTCACAGTTGGCGATTCGTCAGGAAAAATTCATCCGCGATTTGAAAAATGCTTTATTCCGTGTAGAGAACAAAACCTATGGGGTTTGTAAAGTAACCGGAAAATTAATTTCAAAAGAGCGCTTGAAAATTGTACCTCATGCCACGATGAGTATCGAAGCTAAAAATTTACAGCGATAATTCAATTATTGACCCATAAAAAAGCCCCGAGATTTCGGGGCTTTTTTTATAAAGTTATCTGACTGATTAAAGTTAGCGTAAAATTAGGACCGTAATGGTATTGAGTAATGGTGTTGTCGCCTACCGTAATCAAATGACTGTCTAACGGAATCACATCTTTTACATTATTGGTGTAACTGTTTTCTAAAACTAAACCGGCACTATTAGCAGCATTAAAAATCTTCAAACCGTTAGCTCCACAACCAACATACAACACGCCGTTTTTGATGCCTAATCCGTAAGGTTCATTCAACAAATAAGTTGATAACAAAGTCGGATTAGCAATATTAGTCACGTCGATTACATTTATTTGGTCCTCAATTGCTCCGCAGGTCGAACCGCCTCGAATAGTAATGTAGGCTGTATTTCCAAAAACCACCACCGGATCACATGCTGTAGCATGTTCAAAACCGGAAACAAAATAGGGATTGAATTCGTCTTCGGCATCCACCGTATACATTCCTGTTGTTGAACCTACAAATAAGATGTCTTTTTGAATAAATAAAGTTTCAAATTCACCACCGCCAAACCACTGCGTCATGTAAACTTCTTTGACAAAAAAAGCATTAACCGGATCCGCAATATTAAAAACATTCAATTTAAAGGCATCAATAGTATAAAGTGCATCATTGTTAATTTGAAAACGAGCATAAGAACCGCCAATGCCAATGTTGCCACTGTTAGCACTTTCAAAACCGGCCAAAGCATCATTGGCAAAAACGATTTCTTGCCCTCGTGGTCTAGGTTTCATTTCAATAGTAAATCCGGTAACAATTTCATCCAAATTCTGATTAACGGTATAGTCATAAAATTCGGCGTCTTCAGGATAATCCGGAACAAAAGCAACCGCATTAGGTACCGTTCTGACTAAAGAAATGTTTTCAATATTACTGATATCAAATACCAACAGATCCACAAAATTATCGGCAAACAAATAATTCCCTTTCACGGCTATATCATGAACGCCGGCCAAGTTGATAAAAGCAATGTTTTGAGGTGATGCCGGATTGGAATTATTGAAAACATGTACGCCCGACTCTTGAGCTATGTAAAAAAGATAATTTTCAGCCACATAAATCTTCCCGTTGGATTGGGTAGGTTGGGCCGAAGTTACCGAAACACTACTTCTTATTTCTGACAAGGATTTTACCGTAGGCACAGCAAATTTTGCCAAAACGGCGTCTTCTTCTTTTTCACAAGATACTATTGAAAGTACTGCAAAGACAAATAAAAAGGAATAAAAATTTTTCATACGTTTATTGTATTGGTTTGATTTTACAGAGATGGAAAAACAACGTTAGGGTTGCTTTTCACTGTAAAATTAATCAAAGTTTAGTTGTTCTCGCTAAAATGTGTTGGATGAGTAGACTAACAAAAAAAATATTCTGCTTTTTGTGTAATAATATTGCTATTTTTGCGCCATTAAAACCCTAAAAATGTCATTAAGAAACTCTATTTTAATTATTGCAATTATCTTATTGATTGATCAATTTATTAAGATTTATATCAAAACCAATTTTTTCTATGGTGATGCCAGCCAAATTGATGTAACCGGTTGGTTTAAAATATTGCTGATTGAAAATGAAGGAATGGCATGGGGAACCAAAATTCCTGGTGAATACGGAAAATTAATCCTTACTTCATTCCGAATTTTGGCTATTTGCGGTATTGGTTATTGGTTGTATGACGCCAGTACCAAACACAGTTCAAAATACCTGATGGTGGCCATTGCCCTTATCTTCGCAGGAGCAGCAGGAAACATAATCGACTCGGTATTTTATGGTGTTTTATTTGACGAAAGCACTCGTTATCACATTGCCACTTTTTCGCCTGACCAACCTTACGGCACCTTGTTTCATGGTAAAGTGGTTGACATGTTGTACTTCCCTATTTATGAAGGCACTTTTCCGGAATGGTTGCCAATTTGGGGAGGTGAACCTTTTAAATTCTTTAACGCCATTTTCAACATAGCCGATATGGCCATTTCTACCGGTGTCGGGATTTTGATTGTCTTCAACAAAAAAGCCTTTACTAAGAAGACTTCGTTGGGAACTTATGAATAGTTTCAGGGGTAACGCAATAGTCTAACCTAATATCGTTAGGAGATACATCAGCTATACTTTCTTCAGGATTAAAAAACGATAAACCTATTTTGATTACCTGTTCTTTGCATTGCGATAAAAATGTATCGTAAAAACCTTTGCCGTAACCTACTCGGTTTCCGTTTTTATCATACGCCAACAAGGGCACAAACACCACCTCAATCTTTGTCGGTGGCACTTCAATACCGTCAACAGGTTCGTAAATATTGTATTCGCTTTTTTGAAACTTGGTATTGTCTGTGAGTAAAAAATGTGTCATTTGGCAAGTGTCAAAATGACTTTTAGAAACCACTATATCTTTGTCTTTCCCGGCCAAAATCTGTAAAACAAATTCGGTATCTACTTCTTTTTGCTCCTCAATAGTTAGGAACAAATGAAAATAAGACTTGTCCCAAATATCCAATTGTAATAAGCGATTGGCTATGGCTAAGCTTTTATCTTCAATTTGATCAAGGGTAAGTTCTAAACGAAGTTCTTTGTATTTCTTGCGTAACTCTTTTTTAAACATAAGTAGTAGCCATCAAATCTGCTATAAAAGTAGTCAAATGTTCTACTTCTACGTGATCCATCAGCACAATTTTGTACCACTTATTGTTTTCATCATGCTGTTGCGGAACCAAATCATATTTCTCGGCCAAGTGTAGCGGAATATAATCGGCTTTAATCGTTACAATATTCATAAACGGCTCTCGAAAATATTGAATATTCATGGCATCCAATTGGTTACACAAAAAACGGGTTCGCATTTGTAACACACTCACTTTTTCAAACCAACCGTTTGGTCCGTAAGTAAACAAAATCATCCAAACCGCAACAGCATTGGCGCCGCTTCGACTGCCGCAAAGCGTTAAATCCATGCCTTCTACATATTCCGCTTCTTTGGTTAGTACGTTTTCGATGTAGCCTTTTCGGCAAATAAAAACACCGGTTCCGTAGGGCGCTTGCAACATTTTGTGCGCGTCTATGGTAATGGAACTGATTTTGGGATTACTGAAATTAATCACCGATTGCTGGTTGCTGAACGGATATACAAATCCACCATAAGCAGCGTCAATGTGGAGTTTATAATGCAAGTTGTGCTTTTCAAATACAGCGATATACGCTTCCGGATTGTCGACCGAACCAAACATCGTTGTGCCCAAGTTAGAAACGACAATAAAGTATTTCTTGCCTTTGTTTATTGACTCGAGAATGATTTGTTCCAATTGGATTTTATCAATCTCACGGGTATCAAAATCAACCGGAATTTTCAGCCAGTCTAATTGTAATAAATTAGAAGCTTTCGGAATAGAATAATGAGTATCTACTGAAGCTACTATAGCTATTTCTTCCGTTTGAGCGTCAAAATTATTGATGTAATAATTGCGAAACATCCAAATGGCTTGGATATTGGCTTCGGTACCGCCGGGTGAAATATAACCGTCAAAACCATTCGGCTCTGCTTTAAAAATATCGACCGCTAGCACGTTTAACACTTCTCTTTCAATATTATGTGTTCCGTTAAAAGCTTTCTCGGAAGTACCAAATGTATGACAACCAATATTGTTCGGATTGGCTACATAAGTCTGCAAAATTGGTGCGTCTTTCAAGAATGGCGCTTCGTCGTTAAACACCTTACTGTCTAATTTTGAAGCGGGATAACCTAAAGAAATGTCTTTTGAAAAATTCACATTGTCGTACAGTGCCTTTTCAATACGTTCCTTTCGTTCTTCGTTGGTGAGTTTCTTCCAGAATTTCATACCTAAAATTTTCGTCAAAACTAAGTTTTACACTCCGCAAAAAACATGATAATTGTTAGGCTTTACGACTCTTGTATTTATGCCAATTTCCGTTAACTTTGTTTTTATGGAAATTCCGACTATAGCATTACAACTGCAAACCTTACCCGATAGTCCGGGCGTTTACCAATATTACGACAAAGACGGTAAAATATTATACGTTGGAAAAGCCAAAAACCTTAAAAAAAGAGTTTCCTCCTATTTCAACAAACTCCACGACAATGCTAAAACCAATGTATTAGTAAAGAAAATTGCAGAAATCAAACACATCGTGGTGGCTTCTGAAGCCGATGCCCTTTTGTTGGAAAATAACCTCATCAAAAAACTGCAACCGCGTTACAACGTGTTGCTCAAGGACGACAAAACCTATCCGTGGATTTGCATCAAAAAAGAACCTTTTTCGAGAATATTTCCCACGCGCCGCATGGTGAAAGACGGCTCGGAATATTTTGGCCCCTATACCAATTTTAAAACGGTCAACACCATATTGGATTTAATCAAAGAATTGTATCCGTTGCGGACTTGTAACTATGATTTAAGCCAAGCCAATATCCAATCAGGCAAATATAAAGTGTGTTTAGAATACCATATCGGCAACTGCAAAGGTCCTTGTGAAGGGTATGAATCCTTAGCAAATTATCAAAAGCAAGTGGATGCCATTCGAGAAATTCTCAAAGGCAATTTTAAAGACAGTTTGAGGGATTTTAAAAAACTGATGCAGGAATTGGCTGCCGAAATGAAATTCGAAGCCGCGCAGAAAATCAAAGAAAAAATTGAAGTCCTCGAAAACTACCAATCGCGTTCCACCATTTTAAATCCGAAGATTTCCAATGTAGATGTGTTTTCTATAGTTTCAGATGAATCGATGGCATATGTCAACTTTTTACAAATTGCACACGGCGCCATTATCCGTTCGCATACAATGGAAATCAAAAAGAAACTCGCCGAAACCGATGAAGAATTGTTAGAATTAGCCGTAGTCGAGTTACGAGAGCGTTTTCATTTAAACACCAAAGAAATTATTTTGCCGTTTGAGCTCGATTTTGGCGATAAAATAAAAGTCACAGTACCGCAACTCGGAGACAAAAAACAAATTCTAGAACTATCGCAACGCAACGCCAAATACCAGCGTTTGGAACAACTCAAACAAATTCAAATTGTTGATCCCGAACGCCATACCAACCGCATCATGGCGCAAATGCAAAAAGACCTTCGATTACCGGCAGAGCCGCGACACATTGAATGTTTTGACAATTCAAACATACAGGGAACGAATCCGGTTTCGGCCTGTGTGGTTTTTAAAGACGGGAAACCGAGTAAGAAAGACTATCGACATTTCAACATCAAAACAGTCGAAGGACCGAACGACTTTGCCTCGATGGAAGAAGTGGTTTACCGAAGATACAAACGCCTTCTTGATGAAAACCAATCGTTACCGCAATTGATTATCATAGATGGCGGAAAAGGGCAATTGTCATCGGCACTCAAAAGCATAGACGAATTGGGTTTGAGAGGTAAAGTTGCCATTATAGGTATTGCCAAAAGATTAGAAGAGTTGTTTTATCCCGGTGATTCAGTGCCTTTGTACTTGGATAAAAAATCGGATACACTGAAAATCATTCAGCACCTGCGCAACGAAGCGCACCGTTTTGGGATTACGCACCATCGGGACAAACGCAGCAAATCGGCCTTGCAAACTTCTATGGAAACCATTCCCGGAATTGGCGAAAAAACCATGTTGGCATTACTAAAACATTTCAAAAGTGTTAAAAGATTGCAATCGGCCACAGAAAAAGAAATTTCTGAGGTTGTAGGTGCGTCGAAAGCCAAAAAAATTTCCGAATTTTACAACATTGGTAATTCCTAGTCTCCTTTTATGAAAAAATCTATACTGCTTCTTGTTGCGTTCTTTTTTCTTCAAGTGATTGTGGCACAAGACTCAACTAAAACCAAGAGACCGAAAATTGGTTTGGTTTTAAGTGGTGGTGGCGCCAAAGGATTTGCTCACATTGGTGTTTTAAAAGTATTAGAAGAAGCCGGTGTTAAGATTGACTTCATTGGCGGTACCAGTATGGGCGCAGTAGTCGGCGGATTATACGCTTCGGGTTATAGTGCAACCCAAATAGATTCTATTTTTTACAATACTGATTTCGACGAGTTGCTGCAAGATTACATTCCGCGTTCTTCCAAAAGCTTTTACGAAAAGCGAAATGACGAAATGTACGCACTGACATTACCCTTTCAAAAATTTAAAATCGGCATTCCGATAGCGCTTTCCAAAGGCATGTACAACTATAATTTGTTGTCAAAATTAACGCATCGTGTTCGCCATATTAGAGAGTTTAATAAACTCCCAATTCCTTTTTTGTGTGTCGCTACCGATATTGAAACCGGAGAAGGTGTTATTTTAAAAGAAGGGTATTTAGCGCAAGCATTATTGGCCAGTTCGGCATTTCCTTCCTTATTTTCACCGGTGGAAATTGACGGAAGGGTTTTGATAGACGGCGGTGTGGTCAATAATTATCCTGCAGAAGAAGTACGTAAAATGGGTGCTGATATTATCATTGGGGTTGACGTTCAGGATGATTTAAAAAACCGTGATGCTTTGAAAGATGCTACCCGAATTTTAGTTCAAATTACTAACTTGGACATGATTAAAAGCATGAACGAGAAAAAGAAAATCACTGATATTTACATCAAACCCGACATTTCAAATTATGGCGTAATTTCTTTTAATGAAGGAAAAGAGATCATCAAAAAAGGAGAAATTGCCGCCGTGTTAGAGATCGATAAAATCAAAAAATTGGTAAGTCCGAAAGAGCAATACACATTAAA
This sequence comes from Flavobacterium sp., assembly GCF_044373165.1. GTDB lineage: Bacteria > Bacteroidota > Bacteroidia > Flavobacteriales > Flavobacteriaceae > Flavobacterium. The sequence continues at coordinate 1,397 of NZ_JBILQL010000050.1, read as the reverse complement.
ACAACACCCTATTCAAAGTGACACTCTAATCATTAAAAGCATTAGTCTTAATCGTCTTGAAAATTTTACCAGAGCTTATATTTTAGGAAAACTGCGTTTTAAAAGTGGGAAAAAAATCAGTTACGACGACTTGAAAACCGGAATTAACAACCTTAATGCAACGCAAAACTTCAGCCGAATCAGTTACACCATTGAACCCTATCAAGGTGCCGACGAGTTAAAGTTAAATCTAACTGAAAATGACACTAAAACGCTATTGAAATTCGGATTGCATTATGATGGTTTATACAAAAGCGCATTGTTAACCAACATTACGCAAAAAAAATCATTGTTTAAAAATGATGTCGTTTCGCTTGATATTGGGCTTGGCGATAATATTCGCTACAATTTAGATTACTACATTGACAATGGGTTTTATTGGAGTTTCGGACTAAAATCGAGGTACAATAAGTTCAATCGAAATGTGGAAACAGATTTTCGAGATGGTGAAATTTTAGGCCAATTAGGATTAAACAGTATCAATATAGATTTCTCAGATTTTACGAATCAAGCCTACGTGCAAACCGTTTTTATACAAAAATTTCTTATCGGTGCCGGATTAGAACTGAAACACATCAAAATCAAATCGGATAATTTAAGCAGTGTCAATCCGGTTTTTGAAAAAAGTCTTTACACTAGTGTTTTTGGTTATATGAAATTTGATTCTTTTGACAATAAATTATTTCCTAAAAAAGGATGGTTTCTCTCGGGCGATATACAATCATTTTTGTATTCATCAGATTACACTCAAGAATTTAATCGCTTCTCCATAGCCAAAGGAGAAATCGGCTTAGTAAAATCTTTTAATAAAAAAGTAACGCTAAAAGTCCAATCGGAACTTGGATTAGCCTTTGGGGATGAAAGTGTACACTTTTTTGATTTTGTTTTGGGTGGCTATGGCTTTAATACTATCAATAATTTCAGGCATTTCTACGGATATGATTTTTTGAGTTTAGCGGCAGACAGTTATATTAAATCCTGCTTTACCGTCGACTATGAATTTTATAAAAAAAATCATTTTAACTTCTCGGCAAATTATGCTAATATAGAAGATGGTTTGTTCCGAACAGGCGATTGGCTTTCGAAACCAACTTACAACGGATATGCTATTGGCTATGCTTTGGAATCGGTCATTGGTCCGGTTGAAGTCAAATACACCTGGTCACCTGAACTTACCAGAGGTTACACCTTTATCAGCGTTGGATTTTGGTTCTGATGCCTAATCAAACAGCAAAAATTATATTTTTGTGATTTTTGAAACAGAAAAAACTATATTTGGAATCTATTAACTAAACCAAACTATTTATGTCAATTTGGAGAGTAAAACCTGTGGCTGCTTTTGAAGCAGACATGAAAAA
>NZ_JBILQL010000049.1:0-17070 GCF_044373165.1 Flavobacterium sp. | reverse complement strand
GGCATGCCAACCTACCATTTGGCGAATATAGTGGATGACCATTTAATGGAAACTTCGCATGTGATTCGCGGAGAAGAATGGTTGCCATCGATGCCTTTACACAGCTTATTATACAAAGCCTTTGGTTGGCAAGCGCCTGAATTTGCTCATTTACCCTTAATACTAAAACCTATCGGCAACGGAAAATTATCGAAACGCGATGGCGATAAAATGGGATTCCCGGTTTTCCCGTTAGAATGGAAAAGTGAAGAAGGCCTTTCCTCGGGTTATCGTGAGAAAGGATTTTTCCCGGAAGCGGTGGTTAACTTTTTGGCTTTGTTAGGCTGGAATGACGGAACCGAACAAGAATTGTTTTCCTTAGAGGAATTAGCTGAAAAATTTGATTTAAACCGAGTGCACAAAGCAGGAGCCAAATTTGACCCGGAGAAAAACAAATGGTTCAACCACCAATATTTGCAAAAACAAAGCGATGAAAGTTTGGCCGAAGCCTTTGCTCCTACTTTAACTGAAAAAGGAATCTCAATTGAAAAAGACAAATTAGTCAGCATCGTTTCCTCGATAAAAGAGCGTGCGAACTTTGTTTCCGAATTTTGGGATTTAGCCGATTATTTCTTTGTGGCACCAAGTTCGTATGATGAAAAAGCCGCTAAGAATTGGAAAGAAGACACACCGCAATTAATGCAACAACTGATTTCGGTATTGAACAACATTGAAGATTTCACTTCGGAAAACATCGAAGGCATCGTGAAAGATTGGATGACTAAAAATGAGATTGGTATGGGGAAAGTGATGCAACCGTTCCGTTTGAGTTTGGTTGGCGCGCTCAAAGGACCGCATCTTTTTGATATAGTAGCATTGATTGGTAAAGACGAAACCATCAAGCGATTAGAGAAAGCCATTGAAAGTTTATAAATAAAAAAGCCCCGAAGATTCGGGGCTTTTTTATAGGTTTATAATCACTTGTCCATTAATACTTCCTAAATTGCCTTTAAACTTATCGCCATTGTTTAACGCTTGCAAGGCATCGTCTTTGTTGAGTTTGTTTAAAATATTGGTAAAACCGTATTCGTAAAAAATCACGGCTCTGATGGTTCTGCTTCCGGCGGAACATCCTAAATAAAAATTACCGCTCACCGGTGAAATATCCACAATTTGGTCGGCGGTTAACAAAGTACCTTTTAAGATTCGGTTTTCATCCGTTGGATCGACTTTAAGTTTACCATTGATTTGTAACACCGGACCGAAATCTAAAGAAACGTGGTCTTCTACTACATTATAACTGAATAAAAATCGCACTTGAACACCTTGTATATTGTATTTAATGTCTTGATTGAGCGAAGATTTTAAAGAGAAGTTGTTCGAGAAAAATTGCATTCCGTAAATCATACTCCAATTGTTGTAATAATTGCCTCGAACCGAAAGACCACCGGCAAAACCCATTTCGGGACTGGCTTTAAAATTATTGGTGAATAAAGTTGTTTGTGAAATTCCGGCAGAAATACCGATACGGTTTCCATCTCTATTGCCGTATTGAGCAGTGCCGATTGTTGTTACCAACAACAAAAGGATAATAAGATTCTTGTTCATGAAATGATGACAGTTAATTTGTAACAAACATACATATATTTCGTATAAACACTGTATTAACAATTTAAATAATAAAAAATGGATGTTTTTTTAATTGGCTTTTTAGTCTTTGGTCTTTTAGTATTGTTCTCTTGCTTTTTTACCGTAAAGCAGCAAACCGCAGTGGTTATTGAACGATTCGGTAAGTTTTTAAGCATCCGAAATTCGGGTTTGCAACTTAAAATTCCTGTGATAGATCGAATTGCCGGTCGTGTGAATTTGAGAATTCAACAGTTGGATGTCATCATCGAAACCAAAACCAAAGACAACGTATTCGTGAAAATGAAAGTATCGGTTCAGTTTAAAGTGATCCAAGAAAAAGTGTATGAAGCGTTTTATAAATTAGAATATCCACATGATCAAATCACCGCTTATGTGTTCGACGTAGTTCGTGCAGAAGTGCCAAAACTTAAATTAGATGATGTTTTTGAACGAAAAGACGATATTGCTATTGCGGTTAAACGCGAATTAAACGAAGCGATGATGGCTTATGGTTACGATATTATCAATACTTTGGTAACCGATATTGATCCTGATATCCAAGTAAAAAATGCGATGAACCGAATCAACGCGGCAGATAGAGAAAAAACAGCCGCCGAATTCGAATCGGAAGCTCAAAGAATCCGTATCGTTGCTAAAGCCAAAGCAGAAGCAGAAAGCAAGCGTTTACAAGGTCAAGGTATAGCTGATCAAAGAAGAGAAATTGCCCGTGGTTTGGTTGAAAGTGTAGAGGTTTTAAACAATGTAGGCATCAATTCGCAAGAAGCTTCAGCTTTGATTGTAGTAACACAACATTACGATACGTTGCAAGCCATTGGTGCCGATACCAACTCGAATTTAATCTTGTTACCAAATTCACCTCAAGCCGGAAGCGATATGTTGAACAATATGGTGGCGAGTTTTACAGCTAGTAATCAAGTAGGTGAAGTCATGAAAAATGCTCCGAAACGCATTAAAAAGAAAAACGATCACACGTCAACCGATTATAATCCTTCAGATACTTCTAATCCTACTGAAGAAGTGTAATCCGATAATAACACTAAAAGAAAAGAGGCTTAATCGCCTCTTTTTTTATTTATAAACCAACTGATTACATAGGGTAATGCTATTTTTAAAATAGTGCCTAAAGTACCGGAAAATACTTTTTTATAAACGGCATAAAAACCCTGAACCGGTTCGGAAGGGAAAAAACTTTCTTTGGTTTTCTCATAACTAAGCTTCATCTTTTGGAAGTAGATTTCTTTTTCCAATTTGAGAATCTCTAAATCGTGTTCAATCTCGGCGTAAGAAGAATATTTTTTAGGCTCCATAATTTAGTCGTTAAAAAATATTTCGGAGAATTTTTCTAAGATTGGTCCTTCCACAATTTTGTCTTTCACCAAAAATAAGAGCATGGCTAAAACCAAATAAATTCCGGCCACGGCTAAAAAACCTAAAGGATAACTGTCAAACAATTTTCCAAAAGCCAAGGCTCCGGCTATGGAAACAAAAAGCAAAACTATCGTTAGGCATAGCGCAATCAACAAGAATTTAACCATTAAAGTGGTTGACTTCATAGCTACCTTAAAACCCCAAAGTTTATAGTAAGCCAGGCTACTTTCCATATAGGCTTTGGCATTTTCCTGTATGTCTTCTACATTTTCTTTGATTTCTTCAAAAGCCATTATTTCTGTAATTTGGCGTTTTGTTTTTTAAGCTCGGCTAATTTTTCTTCCAAAAAGGAAATGGCTTCTTCTGCTTTGTAACTTGATTTAGACAATAAATTTTCAACCGTATCTTTTAATTCATCTTTGGTCTGTGAAAATTTTTCTTTAGCTTCTTCTTCGACCGAATTGAATTTAGATTGTACTTCATCTTTTAAATCATCGAAACCATTTTTAATTTTTTCTCTCGTTTTTGAACCTTTATCAGGTGCAAACAAAATTCCGATACCTACTCCGATGGCAGCTCCGGCTAAAAGTGCCAAAATGCTGTCGCTACTTCTTCCTGACATAATTTTTGAAATTTTAATTTGATTAAAGTTACGAAAATTATGTCGAAATGCTGTTAATAGTGCGTTAAACGATTAAAACTTATTTTAAAGCGATATAAAAGCAGTTCGCTTGTGTTGGTTTAAAATGACATTCAAAAATTTTAAAAAACCAATAAAATCAATTTATGAAGGTCAATTTTAATTGGATAAAACTATATTGTTACAAAAAATAATCATTTTTATTAATAATAGAAAAAGCCCGTTATTAAACAGGCTTTTCATTTATAAAATCTATACTAAATTATTCTTTGCTTTCCACTTTAGCCCAAGTGTCTCTTAAGCCAACTGTTTTGTTAAAAACTAATTTTTGGGCAGACGAATCTTTATCTACACAAAAATAACCTAAACGTTGGAATTGGAATTGGTCTAAATTTTTAGCCGATTGTAAACTGGGTTCTACATAACCGGTAATTACTTCCAAAGAATTTGGATTAATAAATTCTTTGAAGTCGATGTCTTTATTGCCGTCCGGACTTTCATGAGAAAATAAACGATCATAAATACGAACTTCCGCTTCAATCGCATGATTGATAGAAACCCAATGAATGGTTCCTTTTACTTTGCGTTGAGAAGCTTCGGTGCCGCTTCCGCTTCGAGAATCGGTATCATAAGTACAATGAATCTCTGTAATATTCCCGTCGGCATCTTTAATCACGCTTTCCCCTTTAATGATATAGGCATTTTTCAAACGCACTTCAGTCCCTAAAGTCAGGCGGAAGAACTTCTTATTGGCTTCTTCTTGAAAATCTTCTCTTTCGATGTATAATTCTTTTGAAAATGGGACTTTTCTATAGGTCATTACTTCCTCTTCCGGGTTGTTTTCGGCTTCTAACCATTCTTCCTGACCTTCAGGATAATTGGTAATCACCAACTTTACCGGATTCAAAACCGCCATTACACGGTGCGTAGTTTTATTTAATTCCTCGCGAACACAGAACTCTAATAACGAAACATCAATCAAATTAGTTCGCTTGGCAATACCAATAGTTTTAGCAAAATTTCGAATAGCCATAGGCGGATAACCGCGACGGCGCATTCCTGAAATAGTACTCATTCTCGGATCATCCCAACCGCTAACGTGCTTTTCTTCAACCAATTGCAATAGTTTTCTTTTAGAAACAACGGTATGTGATAAATTTCTTCTGGCGAATTCTCTTTGCTTCGGACGTACTTTAGTATTATCATAAACTTGGTCTAAAAACCAGTCATATAACTCACGGTGTGGTAAAAATTCAAGGGTACAAAATGAATGTGAAATTTGCTCTAAATAATCGCTTTCGCCATGAGCCCAATCGTACATTGGATATATACACCATTGGTTACCGGTTCTATGGTGGTGAGAATGTAAAATACGATACATAATCGGATCACGCATCAACATATTGTTGTGCGACATGTCGATTTTAGCACGAAGAATATGCGTCCCGTTAGGAAATTCACCATTTTTCATGCGTTCAAAAAGATCTAAATTCTCTTCCACCGAACGATTTCTATAAGGAGAATTGGTTCCGGCTTGCGTAGGCGTACCTTTTTGTTGGGCCATTTCTTCCGAAGTTTGGCTGTCTACATAAGCCTTTCCATTCTTAATAAATTGAACTGCCCAATCGTATAATTGTTGGAAATAATCGGAGGCATAACATTCGGTATCCCATTGATAACCCAACCATTCTATATCTTTTTTAATTGCATCAACGTATTCCTGCTCTTCCTTAGCCGGATTGGTATCATCAAATCGCAAATTTACAGGCGACTGATAATCAATTCCTAAACCAAAGTTTAAACAAATCGCACTGGCATGACCAACGTGTAAATACCCGTTAGGTTCCGGTGGAAAACGAAAACGCAACTTGTCTTTAGACAAACCGTTTTTCAAATCTTCTTCGATAATTTGTTCAAGGAAATTAAGGGACTTCTCTTCTGTTGACATTATTTTTGTAATTTTAGCAAAGATAAAAATTTAGATGATAGATAAGAGATGAATAGATAATAGAACCTATTTTATTTATTTGATTCAAACTGAATACTGATTACGGAACACTGAATACTGCTTTATATGGGAACGATTAAATTACAAAACATAAGAACCTTTTCATTTCACGGTTGTTTGGAAGAAGAAGGAAGAATAGGTTCAGATTACCGAGTTGACCTTGAAATCAAGACTGATTTGAGAAAATCTTCGGTTACTGATGACTTGAAAGATACAGTAGATTATGTACTTTTAAACGGTATAGTAGTGGAAGAAATGGCTATTCGGGCTAAATTATTAGAACATGTAGCCCAAAGAATAGTTACCAGAATCTTCAGAGAAATCCCTTCGGTATCCAGAATAGTACTAGCGGTTTCCAAACTCAATCCACCTATTGGCGGTGATGTTGAAACGGTTACCATTGAATTAGAAGAATACAGAAGTTAAAAGAATTACGATTTTTAAATTACGAATTACGAAAACAAAACTTTTTGCCTTTTGCCTTTTGCCTTTTAACTTTTTTAGTATATTTGCCGTCCAACTGGCATCGTGGCCGAGCGGCTAGGCACCGGTCTGCAAAACCGTATACTCCGGTTCGAATCCGGACGATGCCTCTTAATTAAGCTCTCTTTTTGAGGGCTTTTTTTATGGCTAATTTTTAGAAAAAATTAAATAAAGATTATGTTCGAATCCGGACGATGCTTTTTATTAAGCTCTCTTTTTGAGGGCTTTTTTTATGGCTAATTTTTAGAAAAAATTAAATAAAGATTATGTTCGAATCCGGACGATGCTTTTTATTAAGCTCTCTTTTTGAGGGCTTTTTTTATGGCTAATTTTTAGAAAAAATTAAGTAAAGATAATGTTCGAATCCGGACGATGCTTTTTATTAAGCTCTCTTTTTGAGGGCTTTTTTTGTGGCTAATTTTTAGAAAAAATTAAGTGGAGAAATGGTTTGTAGTCTTGCGATAGGCGAATAAAAAACCTCAGGGTTAATTGAGGTTTTATATCTAATTTTTACTCTTGCTCTTCTAATTTTTCAATAGCAGAATTGACTATTTTTTGCTCTTTTGGGAACCAAGCTTGAGACAACAAAACCACACCGCAAATGATTAAAGCGATACTGATAATCTTTTTGATTAAGAGAATATTTTTAGGGTTGAGTTTACTACGCAACTGTTTAGCTAGTATGATTTTAAATAAATCCGTAATAAAATAAACTATGATTAAAGTAGCGAAAAAAGTTATCATTCGCGAAGCCTTTAATTCTAATTGCGGTCCAATTGTGATTAGTATAGCCAACCAAAATCCGAGTACACCTATATTGATAAAGTTTAAGAAGAAACCTTTGATAAACAAAGAAAAATAATTGGTTTTTGCCAATTCTTTAGGGTCAATTTCATCGATACTTTTTCTCGATTCTTTTTTGTTTTTGATAAAAGAAATGATACCGTAAGTAAGCATCACTAATCCGCCAAAAATAAACAAAGCCGGATCGTCTTTAATGCTTTGAATCAAACGATAACTACTGAAAAAAGCAATAAGAATAAAAATGATATCCGCTAAAACAACCCCTAAATCAAACATTACAGCCGCTCTGAATCCTTTGACTACGCTAGTTTCCAGGAGTACAAAAAACACAGGACCAATCATAAAACTCAGAAAAAAACCAAGCGGAATGGCGGATAAAATATCGTTGATAAAAATCATTGCTAGAATTTTGACATTGCAAGTTAGAATTAAATTTGAAAAATTTGAAAAAAATTCTACTTTGCCTCTTGTATTGTACCGCCGGCAATGACTTTTTGATTGATTTGTTTGGGTTTGCCATAAATAGTGATATCGCCACCGGCTCTGACTTTGGCTTCTACTAAATCGGTCGCAAAAACATCGGCTTCTCCACCGGCATTGGCAGTTATAGTTGTTTGCTTAGTCTTAAAATTTCGCGCTTCGTAAATACCACCTGAATTGGTTAAAACATCTTGATTATCAGCATTGCCTTCAATATTTATGGTAGAACCATTAGCTACTCTGACATTCAATTTACCAACATTTAAAGTCATTCTGATTTGTGAACCTTCTTTTGCATTGATCTCAAATGAAGTCGATTGAATAATATCTCCACAGGCAATTCGAGAACCTTCATTGGCTTCAACTGCAGTTAAACTATTAAAATAAACAGTAACTGAAATGTGATCGCCGGCTAATAATTTAGTCAAAGGCATTCTGATTTTCAATTCACCATTTTTATTGACTAACTCAACTTCATTGGCTTCTTTACCATCAATAACCACTTTATTCTCTTTGCTTTTAACCAATATAACATCGATTTGATCAAATGAGGTTACTTTGGTAAAATCACCAACGTTTTTTTCAACTTGTGCGAAAGCAATTGAGCTGAAAAATAATAAACTGCAAACTAAATTTTTCATACTTTTTAAAATTATTCGTTTCTTCTTATAAAATGAAAATCCAATTGTTTTTTAACCAAATCGGCATTTTTAACTTTAACATACACTTCGTCTCCTAATTGCAACAATGCCTTTGAAACCTGACCTACTAAAGCATATTGTTTCTCATCAAACACATAGTAATCTTCCTTTATTTCTCGGATTCTAACCATGCCTTCGCATTTATTTTCGATAATTTCTACATAAATTCCCCATTCGGTTACTCCTGAAATGACACCTAAAAACTCCTGGTCTTTATGGTCTTGCATGTATTTAACCTGCATGTATTTTACCGAATCTCTTTCGGCTTGGGCTGCTAAAGCTTCCATATCACTGGAATGCGCACATTTCTGTTCAAAATCTTCCTGGTTAGCACTTTTTCCGCCATCTAAATAATATTGTAATAATCGGTGTACCATTACATCGGGATAACGTCTAATAGGCGAGGTAAAATGACTGTAGAAATCAAATGCTAATCCGTAATGGCCTATATTTTCGGTAGAATAAACTGCTTTACTCATGCTTCGAATGGTAAGGGTATCGACTAAATTTTGTTCTTTTTTACCATTCACTTCATTCAATAAATTGTTTAATGATTTTGAAATATCTTGCTTGGATTTCATGTTAATCGTATACCCAAATTTAGAAATCACAGTTTGCAGATTGATTAATTTATCTTCGTTAGGTTCATCGTGAATTCGGTACACAAAGGTTTTCTTTTGTTTACCAATAAATTCCGCTACTTTACGATTGGCCAACAACATGAATTCTTCAATCAAGTGATTGGCATCTTTCGAAATTTTAAAGAACACACCAACCGGTTCAGCAGCTTCGTTTAAGTTGAATTTAACTTCTACTTTATCAAACGAAATCGCTCCGGCAGCCATTCTTTTCCTTCTTAAAATTTTAGCCAATTCGTCTTGCTTTAAAGTGGCTGCTACAATTTCAGCAGGAACTTTATATTCCTTTCCGGTTAAAGAAATCTCAGCCGGAATAATGTCACTTTTGGTTTCAATAATATGTTGTGCTTCTTCGTAAGCAAAACGTTGGTCAGAGTAAATCACTGTTCGACCAAACCATTGATTGACTACTTCCGCTTTAGGAGTTAATTCGAATACCGCAGAAAAGGTATATTTTTCTTCATGAGGTCGGAGTGAACAAGCAAAATTCGATAATACTTCGGGTAACATAGGCACCACTCTGTCTACCAAATACACTGAAGTAGCTCGTTTATAAGCTTCATCATCTAAAATAGTGCCTTCTTTTAAATAATGCGAAACATCGGCAATATGAATACCAATTTCGTAATTTCCGTTCTCTAACACTTGGTACGATAAGGCATCATCAAAATCTTTGGCGTCTTTCGGATCAATGGTAAAAGTTAAAATCTTACGTATATCACGACGTTTAGCTATTTCTTCTGGCGTAATTGAAGTATCAATTTTATTAGCATAAGCTTCTACTTCTATCGGGAAATCATAAGGTAAACCGTATTCGGCTAAAATAGCATGAATTTCAGTGTTGTGTTCACCCGGTTTTCCTAAAACTTTGATTACTGAACCAAAAGGAGAATCAGCTTTAACCGGCCAATCTTCTAGTTTAACCAAAACAACATCTCCATGTTCTGCTTCCCCTAATTTATTTTTAGGGATGAAAATATCAGTGTACATTTTAGCATTGGCAGTCGTTACAAAACCAAAATTCTTTTGAATATCTATTACACCAACAAATTCTTCTTTGTGGCGTTCTAAAATTTCCAGTACTTCGGCTTCGGGCTTTCTTGAACTTCTTCGGTCGTAAACATAAGCTTTTACCAAGTCGCCGTCTAAAGCATGATTCAAATTTACAAAAGGAACAAATACATCGTGTTCTAATTCGTCACAAACAAAATAAGCTGTTTTACGCGAAGTCATATCAATGGTTCCTTCGTAGTATTTTTGGCTACTGGCTTTTACCAAATACTTACCGGGTTCGGATTCTATAATTAATTTTTGAGCCGCTAAAACTTTTAAATCTTTGATAATTTCATTCCGACTTTTAGTATCGTCGAGCTCTAATATAGCTGCTATTTGTTTGTAGTTGAATGGTTTATTGGGATTTTTAGACAGTATTTTAAAAATCTTCTCGGAAAATGTTTTAGTGTTTTTTCCGAACTTTTTGGGTTTCTTACTCATTGTATCTTTTTATGTGTGTGTTAATATTTTTCATAGGAACACATAGAATATAGCTTATACAAGTATTGATTTCTTTTCTAAAATAGTTAAGCTATATTTCAATTAATGTTGAAAATTACAAAATAGTAATTAGTAAATAGTAATTAGTGATTAGTTTTAATTAAAAAATAACAATTTGTATCTTTATAAAAACTAGAAAAAATGACCGAATTTATAACCGTTGCTACCTTTAATTTCGCTCATGAAATGATGGTTTTAAGAACCATACTGGACCGTGAAGGTATTCCTTATTTGTTTCAAAATGAAAATTTAATTGCAATTGATCCTTTAGCCAGTTTAGCCTACGGTGGTATTCAGTTAAAAGTTCATCCTAACGATCTGGAAAAAGTTCAAAACATAATAAATGACCTTAACAATCATTTAAAAATTGTTTGAAGTTTTCAACAACTATTAAAAACAAAAACAAGATTTTTAAAATTATTTAAATTTTATGATGGTTATTATAGTGTGTTAATTATGCGAATAACTTTTTCAAGTTTTATTTTTAAAAAAAGTTATCTTAATTTATACAGAGAAATTAACAACGATTTTAAAATCTAAAGTCCTTAAAATGAATTAAAATTTAGTTTTTATTAACAGTTGTTAACAGTCGGTCATAAGGGTAAAACATTAATAAGTTTTATGGTTGACTTTTGTTGAAAACCATCTTTTTTTTGCTCATAAATTTTCTAAAAAAAGCCAAAACTAAATTTGATTTTCTCGATGTAATTTTTGCTTAGAAAAAAAGAAAGACGAACTAAAAAAACTTCTGATTTTCTATCCAAAGTTGTTAACAATTGGTGTTAATTTAAAGTTAACTGATTATCAAGGATTTGCAAAACACTATTAACATCTTATAATTTTAACATTTATATTGAAATTTATCTAATGATTTTCAGTTAGTTATAGAATTTTCTCAAAATCCCAAATAGCTTGTTTTTTAATAATCAAGTAGTTACAATAAAGTAATAATTCAACCGATACTTTCCGTAAATTTGTGCTCACAACCATACAATTAAAATCATGACAATCTCCATCGGAAACGATCACGCCGGACCGGATTATAAAAAAGCCATCGTTGCTTATTTAGAACAAAAAGGCCACCAAGTAATCAACCACGGAACGGATACTTTTGACAGTGTTGATTATCCCGATTTTGGTCATCCGGTAGCAACTGCCGTTGAAACTGAAAAAGCCGATTTTGGTATAGTAATTTGTGGTTCCGGTAACGGCATTAATATGACTGTTAACAAACACCAAGGGATTCGTTCAGCTTTGTGTTGGACCAAAGAGATTGCCACTTTAGCGCGTCAGCACAATAATGCTAATATTATTAGTATTCCCGCCAGGTATACCTCAATTCAACAGGCTGTAGAAATGGTGGAAACTTTTTTAAATACTGATTTTGAAGGTGGAAGACACGCCAACAGAGTCAATAAAATAGCCTGTCAATAATTTATGTATCCGAAAACCGTTATAGAGTATAATAATTTTGGCCGAAAAACGGCTCTGGCCACTTTTTTAACCGGAAGCTTAATTGTTGCGCTTTATTATTACACAACTTTTAGCGGAATGATTTTCATCAGTCTGTTCTTTATTATTTCTTTTTTTGGATTAAACACTGTAGTTTCAGTATCTCTTATCATGCTTATGCTGAAAAATAAAAAAGATAAAAATTCCATCCTAATAACTCTTTTTTTAATGTCGCTTAACCTGCCGATAGGTTATGCTTACTTGCAATTAGGTTTTAAAATTTACGCCCATACGAATATTTAAAATGAGCGAAATACACATTCACAAACACGAAGTTAAAGGCAGAAACCTAGTGCTTTCTATACTTTTAAACTTACTAATAACGATTGCCCAAATTGTGGGTGGAATTATTTCGGGCAGCTTGGCATTAATCTCTGATGCATTGCATAATTTTTCCGACGTTCTGTCTTTGATTTTTAGTTATGTAGCCCATAAATTATCCCGAAGAAAAGCTTCAATTAATAATACTTTTGGTTATAAAAGAGCCGAATTGATTGCTGCCTTTGTTAACGCATCGACTTTGGTAATAGTAGCTTTTATTTTGATTTACGGTGCTGTCGAACGTTTTTTCAATCCGCATCCTATCGAATCCGATTTGGTTATTTGGTTGGCTTTGTTGGGAATCATAGTCAATGGTCTGTCGGTTATTTTTCTCCGCAAAGATGCCGAGCACAATCTTAATATGAAATCAGCCTATTTACATTTACTAACCGATATGATGGCTTCTGTAGCGGTCTTGATTGGCGGTTTGTTAATGAAATTTTACGGTTGGTTTTGGGTTGACAGCTTAATGACTATCGTTATTGCTATTTACTTAATTGTTGTTGGATTAAAATTATTGGTTGCGTCTACCAAAATGTTGATGTTATTCACTCCGGATTTTATCGATATTAAAGAATTGGTTCGCGAAGTACATAAAATTCCAGGGGTCAAAAAATTACACCACATTCATGTTTGGCATCTGAATGATGAAGAATTACACTTGGAAGCTCATTTAGATTGCTCGGAAGACATTAGAATGAGCGAATTTAATGAGTTATTACACCAAGTGGAACAAGTGTTATTTCAACAATTCAACATCAACCACATCAACATTCAACCCGAATTTAAAAAGGAAGATCCTAAAGACTTTATAGTTCAGGATTAACCTAAATACTTACAACAAAAATTCCAAAACACAACAGCAATAAAAATACCGGAACAGCCACAATTAGGTTTAAATTTCGTTTGAGCAGCAATTTTTTTTGATGGAAAAAATAACTTTCAATCAGCAATAAACAAGACCAAATAAACAATCCGGTTAGAATACTAAACAGATAAGCCAAAAAAAATTCTTCATAGTCCATATAAAAAAACACACTTCCAAAACACAACAGTACCAATAACAGTATACGAAGCAAAAAATATTTTATCATTGTCCAAACCATCTCTCAAAGATACAAAATGACCAACATACAATTCATTCAAAACCAAGTTACCGCTTCACCCAAAAGTATCGAAGCCACGCTGCAATTATTGTCTGAGGATTGCACTATCCCTTTTATTTCCCGTTACCGAAAAGACCAAACCGGGAACTTAGACGAGGTAGTCATTGAAAACATTGCCAAACTGTCTAAACAATTTGACGAAATAGTAAAAAGAAAAGACAGTATTTTAAAATCGATTGAAGAACAAGGACAATTGACCTCGGATTTGAAAGCCAAAATTGAAAACAGCTTCGATTTACAAGATATTGAAGATTTGTATTTGCCCTTTAAAAAGAAGAAAAAAACCCGAGCCGATGTCGCCCGAGAAAACGGATTAGAACCTTTGGCCAAAATAATCATGGCGCAAAACGCAGATGATATTGAATTTATCGCGTCTAAATACCTGAACGCCAAAGTACCCAACGAAGACGATGCTTTGCAAGGAGCGCGCGATATAATTGCGGAATGGATTAACGAAAATGTTTACATCAGAAAAAATATCCGTCGCCTGTTTCAAAGAAAAGCGATGGTAGAAACCAAAGTGGTAAAAACCAAAAAAGACGACGAAGCCGCCCAAAAATTTACTCAGTATTTCGATTGGGCCGAACCGATATCCAAAGCACCATCACACAGATTGCTGGCCATGTTGCGCGCCGAAGCCGAAGGTTTTGTCAAGTTAAATGTAGCCATCGAAAAAGAAGAAGCCATCGAATTCATAGAAAACAATACTATCAAAAACAATCGGGAAACAGCCGATCAACTGCGATTGGCCATCAAAGACAGCTATAAAAGATTATTAGAACCGGCCATTGCCAACGAAACTTTGCAAGAAGCCAAAGCCAAAGCCGACAACAAAGCCATTGAAGTATTTGCCGGCAATTTGAGCCAATTGCTTTTAGCACCGCCATTAGGCGAAAAACGAATTTTAGCCATAGATCCGGGCTATCGCAGTGGTTGTAAAGTGGTTTGTTTGGACGAAAAAGGCGACTTGCTCTACAACGAAACCATCTATCCGCACCAGCCGCAAAATGAAACGGCTATGGCCATGAAAAAAATAAAATCGATGGTGAACGCCTATAATATTGAAGCGATTTCCATCGGTAACGGAACGGCATCGCGCGAAACCGAATTCTTTATCAAGAAAATTGCTTTTGATAAGCCGGTTCAGGTTTTTGTGGTTTCAGAAGCCGGTGCATCGGTGTATTCTGCCAGTAAAATTGCCCGAGACGAATTTCCTAATTTCGACGTCACCGTAAGAGGTTCGGTATCTATCGGAAGACGACTTTCTGATCCTTTGGCCGAGTTGGTGAAAATTGATGCCAAATCTATCGGTGTAGGTCAATACCAACATGATGTAGACCAAACCAAACTCAAAGAAGAACTCGATACTGTAGTAGTTCGTTGCGTGAATTCGGTCGGCATCAATATCAATACCGCCAGCAAATCATTACTCAGTTATGTGTCGGGTATAGGCGAAAAAATGGCCGATAATATAGTCGCTTTCCGAAGCGAAAACGGTCCGTTTGAAGACAGAAAACAACTCAAAAAAGTTCCTCGTTTGGGCGATAAAGCCTACCAACAAGCCGCCGCTTTTATCCGAATCAAAGACGGAAAAAATCCGCTGGACAATTCAGCTGTTCACCCCGAAGCTTATGCAATAGTGGAAAAAATGGCGAAAGATTTGGGATTGAAAACAGCTGAATTAATAGGGAAAAAGGATAAAATTGCTTTGATCAAACCCGAAAATTATATTACGTCCGAAATCGGAATTTTAGCCGTTAAAGATATTTTAAAAGAACTCGAAAAACCCGGACTCGACCCAAGAAAAGCCGCCAAAATTTTCGAATTCGATCCAAACGTCAAAACTATCAAAGACATCCGCACCGGTATGATTTTACCCGGAATTGTCAACAACATTACGGCATTCGGTTGTTTTGTCGACATCGGAATCAAAGAAAGCGGTTTGGTACACATTTCCCAACTCAAAGAAGGTTTTGTATCAGATGTAAACGAAGTGGTCAAGTTGCACCAACACGTTCAGGTAAAAGTAGTGGAAGTGGATGAAGAAAGAAAACGCATTCAACTCACGATGATTTTTTAAAAACAAAAAAATCCCAAATTCAATGATTACTGAATTTGGGATTTCGATTAAGGAATTAGGTGAAGAAATTTATTCTTTCGTTTCCTCTTCTTTTTTTGCCGGAGCAGCAGTATCGTCTTTAGCGGCTTTTTTAAATTCTTTAACGCCACTTCCTAAACCTTTCATCAATTCCGGAATTTTTTTACCGCCAAAAAGCAATAAAACAATCGCCAAAATCAACAAGATTTGTGGCATCCCGATTTCTCCTAAAAATATCATTAAAAAGTTCATCTCGTCTGTGATTAAATTAAAAACTACGCAAAGGTAGAAAATAAATCAATAGCTGCACTTATTTGTGATTAAAGAACAACAAAGTTTATGAAATCGTTAGCAGATATAATTTCTATATTTGTGGTATAATCATTTACCATGTCGGAAAAACGGCTCAAGCGCAAAATCATCAAAAAAAAACTGTTCACGAAAAACCGATTGGTTATTCTGAATGAAGATACTTTTGAAGAAGTATTCTCTTTGCGGTTGACTTTGATGAATGTTTTTGTGGTGGCTTCTATTGGTGCGCTGTTGATTATTTTTATCACCACTTATATCATTGCTTTTACGCCATTACGAGAATATATACCGGGTTATGCCTCAACCAAACTTAAAAAAGACGCCACGGAATTGGCTCTAAAATCCGATTCTTTATCCCGAGCTTTGAAAAAAAATGAAGCCTACATCGCTTCCATCAGAAAGATTTTAACCGGCGATTTGGATTATGCCAAATTCAGCAAAGATTCAATTACCGCTACAAATCTAGAACCGGTATCCGAAGAAGATTTGCAACCTACCAAAGCCGATTTATTACTTCGGGAGCAAGTGGCTCGCGAAGACAAATACAATTTGTTTGAAAAAGCCAAACCCAAAACAGGTGTGGTGCTTTTTCCACCCGCCAAAGGACTGATTACCGAAAAATACAATCCTAAAGAAAAACATTACGCAGTAGATGTAGCTTTAGCCAAAAACACACCAATCAAATCAATCTTAAGCGGCACCGTCATTTTTGCCGATTGGACACCAACCAATGGTAACGTAATCATCATTCGCCACAATAACGGATTCATTTCAGCTTACAAGCATGCCGCCTCGCTTACCAAAGACCAAGGAGAAAACGTCAAATCCGGTGAAGTTATAGCCTTAGCCGGTTCAACCGGACAAGAATCTACCGGCGTACATTTGCATTTCGAATTGTGGAAAGACGGTTACCCAATTGATCCATCTATTTTTATAGCCTTCGAATAATCATGGAAGATTTTTTAATTGTTGTAGTCGAAAAACTTTTCTTCATGCCTTTTTTAATGGGCCTTGTTTTTGTGTTTACAGCACTCATTTCACTCCGATTTCCGCCCAAAAAAATCAATAATTTGTACGGCTACAGAACCGGAAAGTCAATGAAAAATCAACAGGTTTGGGATTTCTCTCAAAAATATTCTTCGGTTATAATGCTGCAAATCGGCTTTTTCCTTTTGGCGGTTTCGTTTTTGGGACTGGTTTTTCACCTGAATGAAAAACAGCAAGTTATCTTCGGAGTAGCACTCTCGGCATTGGTTTGTATTTATTTATTTTGGAGTACCGAAAGAGCGATTAAAAAGAATTTTCCAAACGAATAATTATGTCCATCAAATCCATCGCTGCGAAATTATTTGCGCA
>NZ_JBILQL010000155.1:0-4244 GCF_044373165.1 Flavobacterium sp. | reverse complement strand
GAAGAATGACTGTTTTTAATGGTCCAATCTTTAATGCTGAAACTGATAAAATTTTTAAAGGATTGCGAATTCCTATGGAATTTTTCAAAATAATTTTATGGCTAGATGACTCCGGAAAACTAAAAGCAACAGCCTTTAAACTATCTCAAATAGATTTAGTTGGAGAAGTTAAATTTGATGAAAGTATGCGTTTGGATGAAGAAGCATTAGATATTGATAAAGTAGTAGCCTTCAAAACTTATCAGTGTAGTATAAAAAGTTTGATTAATTTAACTAAAATTGATTTTAAAGAAATTTTAAAATATGATACATTTAAGTCAAATGATGATGATGATGATGAATTATTTTTAGGAGATGAAGAATCAATAATATTGTAAAAAATGAACGAAGCCGAAACAAGAGCCGAATTAATTGACCCGCAGCTAAAAGCCAGTGGTTGGGGTGTTGTGGAAGATACCAAAATATTGCGTGAATATAACATTACTGCAGGTCGCATTCAGATGGGTGGCAAACGTGCTAAACCTGTTATTGCAGATTATGTATTGGTATATAAAGGCATTAAATTGGCAGTTGTTGAGGCAAAAAGTGATGATTTAGAGGTTGGCGAAGGCGTTATGCAAGCCAAAGAATATGCTATTCGATTGCAATTAAAATATACCTATGCTGCTAATGGTAAAGCAATTTATCAAATAGCAATGGAAACCGCTACTGAAGGATTGGTAAGCTCCTTTCCTACTCCAGAGCAATTATGGCACATGACTTTTGCTAAAGCCAATGATTGGCGTGATAAATTTAATGCTGTTCCATTTGAACTGATTGGTGGTTCTAAAGGTGCTCGTTACTATCAAGAGAATGCAGTGACCAAAACTATGGAAGCCATTGCAAATGATAGAAATAGAATATTACTAACCCTAGCTACTGGAACTGGTAAAACGTTTATTGCTTTTCAAATAGCTTGGAAATTATTTCAAACACGTTGGAATGCTAAAAAAGATGGTTCACGCAGACCAAGAATATTATTTTTAGCAGACAGAAATATATTAGCAGACCAAGCTTTTAATTCGTTTTCGGCATTTCAAGAAGATGCTTTGGTTCGTATTAATCCTAAAGAGATTCGTAAAAAAGGAAGTGTTCCGACTAATGGAAATATCTTCTTTACGATATTTCAAACTTTTATGAGTGGTTCAGATAAAGACGGAAATCCTGAACCTTATTTTGGTGAATACCCATCTGACTTTTTTGATTTTATTATTATTGACGAGTGTCATAGAGGCGGTGCTAATGATGAAGGCAATTGGAGAAAGATATTAGAGTACTTCGCTCCTGCTGTTCAATTGGGATTGACTGCTACTCCCAAACGAAAAGATAACGTTGATACTTATGCTTACTTTGGTGAGCCTGTATACATTTATTCTTTGAAAGAAGGAATTAATGATGGTTTCTTGACTCCGTTTAAAGTAAAACGTATTCAAACCACATTGGATGAATATGTTTACACTCCTGATGATGATGTAATAGAAGGAGAAATTGACACCAAGAAAGAGTATAAAGAAAGTGACTTTAATAGAATTATAGAAATAAAGGAACGTGAACAAAAGCGTGTGCAATTGTTTATGGAAGCTTCTAATCCAAACGAAAAAGCGATTGTGTTTTGTGCTAATCAGCAACATGCAGCTGTAATTCGTGATTTGATTAATCAATATAGTACAAGTACTAATCCCAACTATTGTGTGCGTGTAACAGCCAATGATGGCGCTATGGGAGAACAGTATTTGAAAGAGTTTCAAGACAATGAGAAAACGATTCCAACTATACTAACAACCTCTCAAAAACTTTCTACTGGAGTTGATGCTCGTAATGTTAGGAATGTTGTTTTGTTGCGCCCTGTGAATTCGATGATAGAGTTCAAACAGATTGTTGGAAGAGGAACACGTATGTTTGATGGTAAAGATTACTTTACCATTTATGATTTTGTTGGTGCTTATAAAAACTTTTTAGATCCTGAATGGGATGGTGAACCCATAGAACCAGAGCCATCAGAACCAAAACCAACTGGAGGTGTTAAACCCAAACCTGATGGAGTTAATGAACCACCTAAAGAACCTTACAATAAAATTCAAAAAGTAAAAGTTAAATTGGCAGATGGTAAAGAGCGTAGCATCAAAAGCATGATTTCAACCTCTTTTTGGAGTGCGGATGGTCAACCAATTTCCGTTGAGCAGTTTATGAAAAACTTATTTGGTAAACTTCCTGAGTTTTTTAGTAATGAAGAAGAATTGCGCACTATTTGGTCAAATCCAATTACTAGAAAATCGTTTCTAGAAAAACTTGATGCAGCTGGTTACGGAAGAGATACACTGTTGAGTTTACAAGAATTAATAGAAGCTGAAAACAGTGACTTGTTTGATGTGTTGGAATATATTGCCTATAATATCACTCCAATACCAAGATTGGAACGTGTGGCTTTAGCAAAAGAAAGTTTCTTAAATAGTCTAGATAGCAAACATCAAGAGTTTTTGAATTTTGTTTTATCCAAATATGTTGAAACTGGTGTTGATGAATTAGACCAAGAAAAATTACCTCAACTGCTTATGTTAAAATATCAATCTATTAGTGATGCCACTGCAACTTTAGGCGGTATTGATAGAATTAGAGCTACTTTCATTGGTTTTC
This sequence comes from Flavobacterium sp., assembly GCF_044373165.1. Lineage (GTDB taxonomy): Bacteria > Bacteroidota > Bacteroidia > Flavobacteriales > Flavobacteriaceae > Flavobacterium. The sequence goes on along the minus strand of NZ_JBILQL010000155.1, from coordinate 1,571 downwards.
AGAAGTATTTGTATAGGAGTGCTTAGCTCATAAGTGTAAATTCCAACACCATAAAATTGCTTTTTTCAATGCACCTTAAACAGTTAGATTAATGCAATATTGAAAATTGGATATTAGAAACTAGAAAACATTTAATTTTTATGATGGCACGACAAACTGTGTGGGAATGCATTGTGGAGTTGATTACGTGAGTGACGAGTGAGATTCCTGCGAAATGACAAACTGTGTGGGATGGATTGTGGAGTTGATTGTGTGAGTGACGACTGAGATTCCTGCGGACTCGAGAGCTTTGCTCGAACTGGCGAAGCAATGACAAACTGTGTGGGATGGATTGTGGAGTTGATTCTGTGAGTGACGAGTGAGATTCCTGCGGAATGACAAACTGTGTGGGATGGATTGTGGAGTTGATTGTGTGAGTGATAAGTGAGATTCCTGCGGAATGACAAACTGTGTGGGGTTGATTGTGTGAGTTGATTGTTTGAGTGGCGAGTGAGATTCCTGCGGAATGACAAATTGTGTGGGAATGATTGTCTGAGTAACGAGTCTAATGTTTCCATTGTCAACAGGAAAAAATAAAGTACAAACTATAAAAATATATAAAAGCCATGAACAACACTATGATTGAGTACAACGAAGGACATTACACCTTTTATGTGTACATAATTACAAATAAATACAGGTCAACTTATTACATTGGAATGACCAATAATTTAGGAAGACGTTTAACAGAACACAAAGAGAACATAGAAAAAGGAATAAAAACTTTTGCTTCAAGATACAATCTTGAATTTTTAGTTTATTATGAAAAGTTTACATGGGCACAATTAGCTATTGATAGAGAAAAAGAATTAAAAAGTTGGAACAGAGACAGGAAATTAGAACTGATTCGCTCATTTAATGAGAATTTTGAGTTTTTAAATCATCGTTTTATAAAGACCGAATAGTCTCGTTTTTGTCATTCCGCAGGAATCACACTCGCTAATAACGACAACTTTGTCATTCCGCAGGAATCACACTCGCTAATCACGCCCAGTTTGTCATTCGGTAGGAATCACAATAGCTGCTCACACCAACTTTGTCATTCCGTAGGAATCACACTCGCTAATAACGACAACTTTGTCATTCCGCAGGAATCACACGCGCTAATCACGCCCAGTTTGTCATTCCGAAGGAATCACACTCGCTAATCGCTGGGATGGTTAAATTGTGAAAGTAACAACTGGGATTACCGCTATGTAGGAATGACGAAACTGAGTGGAAATGCTTTGTGTGAGTGACGTATGCGATTCCTGCGGAATGACAAACTACGTGGGATGGATTGTGGAATTGATTGTGTGAGTGACGAGTGGGATTCCTGCGGAATGACAAACAATGTGGAAATGATTGTGTGAGTGACGAATGCGATTCCTGCGGAATGACAAACTACGTGGGATGGATTGTGGGAATGATTGTGTGAGTGACGTGTCCGATTCCTGCGGAATGACAAACAATGTGGGAATGATTGTGTGAGAGACTTTTGAGATTCCTGCGGAATGACAAACTGCGTGGGATGGATTGTGGAATTTCTGTTG
>NZ_JBILQL010000048.1:0-17080 GCF_044373165.1 Flavobacterium sp. | reverse complement strand
AATTTTTCGCTCAATTTTAATGAATAAGATCCATCTAAAGCTAATTCGTTTGGTTTTACAATTTGCGCAGGGTCTTCTGCATTTTGTCTTAATTCAATTTCTCCCAAACCAAAATAGCGCAAACTCACGGCAAAGGCACTTCTGCCGTCTGCACCGAATCGTTTATAATAAGTGGCTTGGCCTAATGAGATGTCGTTTACTAAATCGGTTAAGTAAGGGGTATAGCTGGCTGTAAATCCTTGTGCGTCTGTTGAAAAAGCATATTTGGCCGGATTCCACTGTTGTGAAAATGCATCAGCTGACGTTGCTACTCCCTGATCGGCTAAACCGGCGGCACGAGCATCAGCAGCTACCAAAAGAAAAGGAACTCCTGTAGTAATAACTCGGCTGTCTTGTTGGGCGTTTACAAAAGATATAGTGGTTGAGAATAAAAGTAGTAACGCAATTTTTTTCATCTTCATTTTAATAAAAGTTAACAAATATAGTATTTTCCTAAAGGATTACAAGTTTTTCTATTTTTTCTGCTTTTTTATTCGATAAAGTGGACTTTACGGTCAGTTTATAGATGTAAACGCCCTTTCCAATGCGGTCTCCAAAGTCGTCTTTTCCGTCCCATGTAATTTCTCGAGACAAAAAGCCATCGGTAGTAACTGTTTGGTTTTTGGTCCAAACTATTTTACCGGTGATGGTCATGACTTGTACTTGGACTTCAAGAGGTTCAAAAGGTCTGTTGTGTGAAAACCAAAATTCGGTATAGTTTACAAACGGGTTGGGGTAATTTAATACATTGTTGAGGGCAATACTGTCTTCACCCATTACAACGAATTGGATTTCGGCTGTTATAGGGTTGTTATAAACATCCCAAGCTTTGAAAGTAATAGTGTGTAATCCAGGGGCTAAATTTCGGAAGGGGAAATAGACTCGTCCTTTGGTGTAATCATCTAGTTCGGTCTCATAGTAATCGTTCATAATGTAAGGCTTACTTTCGTCTCCGTCTAAAATCCCTATAATATCGTGGCCTATACCGCTGGCCGTGTTGATGCCGTTTTCGTCTTCTAATAAAGCCAACAAGAAAGGTGATTCATTGGTGATTCCTCCGTTTACAAAAGTTTCGTCATTCATGTATAGTCTTACTCTTGGTCCGATTTCATCGGTGGCAGCATTTGGATTGATACCGCCTATTTTTATATCAGTATTGTAGCCGGTTTTGTCGAAGAAAATTTGATTTCGCTTAGTATAAAAGCTGATTTTACCGTTACCAATCGGAATTCTGATATCTCTTGGTACCACAAATCCAAACTCAAATCGCCCATTGGTTACTGTAGCATTACCTCTAAAAATGGTTTCGCCTAAAGTTGTGAAATTTATTGCGGGACTTAATCCGTCATTGTTAAGTGTTGATCTAATAATGTTTTTGTCAAAGATATTTACCGACAATTCGCCATTATAAAGTGGTAGTAGGTTATTGTTTTCGTCTAATACTTCACCGGCAATTTTAACAAAAGCCAAAGACTGAAAGTCATCGATCGGGCCTGTTATAGGCATGTCATTAACTTTGGTTAACACTACTTTAGGTTTAGGTATAGCCAACATTAATGCAGGATCGCCAATATAAAACACCACATTGGTTGCGGTATTAGGGTTGTCATTTTTAGCCAAACGTAATGCTTCCGCTATAGAAGTATATTGGTTACTTCCGTATGCAAAAAGATATTCGGCAATTTTGTCATTAAAAATTTCCGCCTGAATTTGCCCTATTGATCGCACGGTTGTAATCATGGAGATAGCGCCTCCTTTGGGGTTCCAATAAGTGTATTCTCCGGCTGTTGGTCGGTACGGATTATCAAACCTTGAGAAATCACATGTTATGGTAATAAACAAAGGATACTTGTATCGGTTGAGTAAATTTTCGCCATCTGATTTTTCCCAAATGCGTTCTCCGGACAAGCCATCTTCACCACCGTGTCCGAGATAATTAAATACCAATGCGCCTTTTTCAAAAGCAGCAAATATTTCTTCTCGGGCTTTCGGGTATCGTTTTCCTCCTGCAGAAGTTTCCTGTTGGTAAGAATCTAAAAGTATCTTTTTGAAATTGATAAACGGTTTTTGGGCTACAATGGCATCGGTTAAGTTATTTTGTTTGACTTGTAAACTGGTATCGGCAGTTTTGTCTGAATCATCAGAAATGGCTACATAATTGTTTCGCCAACTACCATAAGACTTTAGATCATGGTATTCAATTACTTTATTGACCATTTCTTCTGCTTGTTGCACAGAGCTGATAATCATTCTGCCAACAGCAATATCTATTCCGTCAAAGAAAAAGTTAGTATTTCCCTCATCGGCGTCCATACTGCCATAGAAATCATCTGAGGAAAAAGAAGATTCGGTTTCAGTGTAACTGTTTAAGGCATGGTAAATAGGTACAATATTGGTGTTGTTAGCCACTCGGTCTTTGAAATCGTAAGAGCCATCACCAAATATATTTAAATATTTAACCCTCTTGTTTTCTTCAGAAGCGTTGAAATAAACATATTTCACAAAATTTCTAATGGCTGCTATATCTTGTTTTCCTGAGGAAAACTCATGATAGATGTTTTCTAAAGTCACTACTTTTACATTTAAATTGGAGTGGTTTCTGTGGAAATTAGCCAATTTTTCTGCTTGAGTATTTAGGAATTTTGGTGTAATGATTAAATAGTCTATGTCTTGAAACTGCCCTTGAGCATTATTGAAAATGGTTCCTTTAAGATTTTGATTTTCTACTCTAGATTTTGATTCTTTGGACGGCGAAAAATAATCTGAACTTACTACCGCAATAAATTTTCTGATTTCACCTAAATCTGATTTAAATGAAAACGAACTCTGAGAAGTGTTTTCAACTTTGGTAACATTATAGATGTCTGTAATATCCCAAACCTGATTAATTCCGGAAGCATCAGAAATTTGATATTCTCCTATTCCGGATAATGATGAAGCTAGATTGTATTGAAATCGGAACTGCTTCCCGTAACCTTGAAGATTTCGTTTGGCTTTGATAGCTATGTAATCAAGGTATCCTTTAGCGCCTGGAACACCTCCGTTGTCAAAAGTGACCTTAACAGTAACGTCGTCAGCGGAAATATTTACACTGTTGATAGAAGTTTCGTCATAAGCTAACGCTCCACTGTTTAAGCTCAAAGCATTAATTCCTATGCTTGCCGCTAATTGATTATTGGCTTCAATCTTAAAGGTAGTAGGATTAAATGCAGAAGCCGCTACATGTGTTTCAATTTGAATAGGAGAAGAAGTTACAAGATTTGGAAATTCAAAGTCAAATTCTTGCTCACTGTCTACATTGAATTGTTCGCCAAACCATATCCTTCCTAATTTGCCAATATTAACATCGTCAACTTCATGAAACTTATAATCGTCAAAATCAGTAATTGTGGTGGTAGCATTTCCGGTTGGTTGGTTGAAGTCGGTAATTCTTTTCCCAAAATCGCCGGAAGCAGTGATGTAATAGTATGCCTTTTCAGCATATAAATTTAAATGCGTTTTGTTTTCTTGATTCCAGTTGTCTAAACCTTCGGCATAAAAAAGAATATAATCCTGATTGTCAAAAACCCCGTCGTTTTCTCCAATAAATTGTATGGCGTTTTCCTCCGGGTCTAAAGGATAGGGCAATGCATTTAACAATGGAGCCATTCTGCCGCCGTGACTGTAGATTTTGATTTTTCTTGGGTCAACATTGGTTTCCATGCCCAAACTTTGAAGGAAACTTTTACTTACTTTATAAACACCTGATTTTTGTACATAAAAACGATGCCAATTACCGGTAGCCAAAACAGAATTTTCAATACTATTTACATTGTTTGAAGTTAGATTATTTCTGTTAGTTCCGGTGTTTGTAATAAGGTAGCTGAAAGAGATTAGTTTTTTATATGAGTTTCCTTCTTTGATAATAGGGGTAATACTGATTTGAGCATAATTAACATCTCTGGCCTTACTATTGTTTAAAGAATATTTGAAAGTTGTGGGGATTTTTTTTACTGAAAGATCTCCCAATTCACTCTCATTTATAGGCTCAAAAACAATATTGCTGATTTGTAGATTGTTTTCGGAAACAGCATTGTTTAGTTTTACCCTAAGATTGAATTTCAATGTTTGGGAGTAGCTGTCAAACCAATAATTTTCGGGGTTAAATTGTGGCAAGTTATAATTGTAATTCCCGTAAGAATAGGTTTTTTTTTCTGTCCAATTCAAGACAATATCCCTTTGCTCTTGAGAGTTGCCCAAATAAGCAGTTAACAAAAGTAGTACGGTAAAAATCTTTTTCATAGTTTTCATTAAACGCAAATTTCAGCAAAATAGTATAAATAATTAAAAAAATATTTTTTTTAAGCCAAAATACAATAAAACTATTATTTTTGCGTTGTATATACAACCCGCTCAAATCGGTGTGTTTTTGTATTAATTAAAAAAGATGTTGCAGTGTAAAGGTTAATTCTTATATTGCGGCACTAAAATTTTTACCTACTAAAAATATGAAAGTAAACAAAATTAATGCTGTAAAATTATTACTATCCTTAGTTATCATGGTTGGTTTTACTAGTTGTAGTAAAAAATCTGATTCTAAAGGCGGCTCAAAAGCTACCGGTTGGAAAATCAACGACAAGAAAGGTGGTTTTCAGTATGCTTCAAAATTTAAAAAGCAAGCAACAGGTCCCGGATTAGTTCTAGTAGAAGGTGGAACCTTTACAATGGGTAAAGTACAGGATGATGTAATGCACGATTGGAATAATACTCCAAATCAACAACACGTAATGTCATTTTACATGGATGAGACAGAAGTTACTAATTTAATGTACATGGAGTACTTGAATTGGTTGAAAACTGTTTTCCCTCCGGATCAAGAAAATTATACTAATATTTATGAGGGTGCTTCTCCGGATACTTTAGTTTGGAGAAATCGTTTAGGCTACAACGAAACCATGACCAACAACTATTTGAGACATCCGGCTTATGCTGAATATCCTGTGGTTGGTGTAAATTGGATTCAAGCTACCGAGTTTGCCAAATGGAGAACTGATCGTGTAAACGAAAAAATCTTAGAAGAACAACGTTATTTGAAAAAAGATGCTAAAGTAACTGATGTTGCTGCTGATAAAGTATTTAGCACTGAGGCTTATTTAGCTTCCCCGTCTACGGCTATGGGAGGTGATGACAAAATTGTATTGAAAAGAGGTCAGAAAGCTGCTCCTAGTAAAAAAGGAAGTGCTGCACCTGCTGCAGGCGCTACTAATACACAAGGAAATAGTCCTAAAAATGTTTATGCTCAAAGAACTTCAGGTTTAATTTTACCTGAGTACAGACTACCAACCGAAGCAGAGTGGGAATATGCTGCTGCTGCCGATGTAGGACAAAGAGAATACAACGCATACAAAGGTCAAAAGAAATATCCATGGTCAGGTACTTACACTCGTTCAGGGAAAAGACAAGTAAGAGGTGATCAATTGGCTAACTTCAAACAAGGAAAAGGAGATTACGGTGGAATCGCAGGTTGGTCTGATGATGGTGCCGATATTACTAACAAAGTAAAATCTTATCCTCCAAACGACTTCGGTTTATATGATATGGCCGGTAACGTTGCCGAATGGGTTGCCGATGTTTACAGACCTATTGTTGACGATGAAGCAAATGACTTCAACTACTACAGAGGAAACGTTTACATGAAAAATAAAATTGGGGAAGATGGTAAAGTTGAATTAGTTACTGCTGAAACCCAACAATTCGATACTTTGTCAAACGGTAAAATTGTATCAAGAAATTTCCCTGGTCAAATTGCTCAAGTACCGGTTGATGATAAAGAAACTTACTTAAGACAAAACTTTGACAAATCAGACAACCGTAACTACCGCGACGGAGATAAACAATCTACCCGTTACTTCAAATTCGGTAATTCTGAAGAAGGTGATGAAAAAGGAAAAATGAGAGACGATCAAAGAATGTACGATTCTCCTAAACACAATGTATCAACAGATAGTTTAGGGAATATGTCTAAGAAGTATGATAAGTCTAATAAAAGAACTACTTTAGTTAATGATGATGTAAGAGTTTACAAAGGTGGTTCATGGAGAGACAGAGCTTATTGGTTAGATCCTGCTCAAAGAAGATACTTTCCACAAGACATCGCCACTGACTACATCGGTTTCAGATGTGCTATGTCAAGAGTTGGTCCGAAAGCCGACAAAAAGAAAAGACCAAGAAACTAATTTTAGTTGATTACAATAACAAAAAAGCCCTAATTTTAAGGGCTTTTTTATTTTAACTATTTTCCGTTATGACCATTCAAGAAATACATGCTTTATTTTTAAAAACTTCCGGGGTTTCTATTGACACCAGAAAGATTGCTCAGGATTCATTTTTTGTCGCCATAAAAGGAGATCGTTTTGATGCCAATACTTTTGCAGCCGAAGCTTTGGAAAAAGGAGCAAAGTATGTCTTAATTGACAACGAATCTTATCATATCGACTACAGAACAGTATTGGTTCAGGATAGTTTGATTGCACTGCAAGAATTAGCTACTTTTCACAGACAATATTTAAAGTTACCTATCATTGCCTTAACCGGAAGTAACGGAAAAACCACAACAAAAGAATTGGTCAACGTTGTCTTGGCTAAAAAGTTTCAAGTTAAAGCTACAGTTGGAAATCTTAACAATCACATCGGTGTGCCGCTTACGTTATTGTCTTTTGATGCAACGACCCAAATCGGAATTGTGGAAATGGGTGCCAACCACCAAAAAGAGATTGAATTCTTATGCGGTATAGCGCAACCGGATTATGGTTTTATAACCAATTTCGGGAAAGCCCATCTGGAAGGATTCGGTGGGGTGGAAGGCGTGATAAAAGGGAAAAGCGAAATGTATGCTTTTTTAGCCAAAGACAATAAAACCATTTTTGTCAATTTGGACGATGTTTTACAAAACGAAAAGACTGCGCATTTCAACAGAATTACTTTCAGTCAATCTAATAACAACGCCGATGTTTTCATTGACGCTATCTCTGCCAATCCTTTTGTAAAAGTTACTGCTTTAGGTGCAGACATTACTTCTCATTTGATTGGACTGTATAATGCCACCAACATTTGTATGGCTATAACCATCGGCCATTACTTCAAAGTGCCGGTTGTTGACATCAAGTCGGCTATTGAATCCTATGTACCCGATAACAATCGCTCGCAGTTAATGGTTAAGAATACCAATGAAATCATTTTAGACGCTTACAACGCCAATCCAAGCAGTATGAGAGTGGCTTTAGAAAATTTCATCCAATTAGACAAACCCGATAAAATAGTGGTTATAGGGGATATGTATGAGCTCGGGCAAGAAAGCAAAGCAGAGCACAAAAGCATAGTGGATTTTTTGAGTACCAATGAAACTATGACTTGTCATTTTGTGGGTAAAGATTTTTATGTAAACAAAAGACCGCAAGCCAATTTCTTTTTCTTCGAAACCTTCGAGGATTTTGCTAAAGCAATTTCCACAGTAGTATGGAAAAACAAGACAATTTTAATTAAGGGTTCTCGTGGCATGGCCTTAGAACGAACGCTCGAATTTATATAAAAAACCAACCACTCTCTAGGGTGGTTTTTTTGTAATAAAGTTTCAGTTTAGATTTAAACAAAAAAACCGATTAGTTTCCTAATCGGTTTCAAACGGTAGTGGGCGATGAGGGATTCGAACCCCCGACCCTCTCGGTGTAAACGAGATGCTCTGAACCAGCTGAGCTAATCGCCCGTCTTGTGCTTGATTGCGGTGCAAATATAGGGCAGTTTTTTGATTTAGCAAATTAAAATCGAAAAAAATTACAAAATTTCTGCCACTACAAAAGTGCTGCCGCCCACATAAATAAAATCGTTAGCCGCTGCATTTTTTCTACTGTTGTCGTAAGCGGCTGAAACAGAATCGTATATTTCACCTTTAAGTCCGAATAACATCGCTTTTTCTCGTAAAACAGAGGCTTCTAATCCTCGTGGAATATCGGGTTTGCAAAAATAATATTTTGCGTTTTTGGGGAATAAAGTCAAAATATCATCCAGTTTTTTGTCGTTAACCACCCCAAGTACGATATGTAATTGGTGGTAAGCTTCTTTTTTTAACTGATTTAAAACTATAGCCAAACCGTGTGCATTGTGTGCCGTATCGCAAATAATTTTCGGATGGGTGCCCAATTGTTGCCAACGGCCTTGCAAATTTGTGTTGTCAATCACTTTCAGAAAACCGCTTTTAATGTGTTCCTCCGATACCGTTAACAACTGTTTTCCCTGTAAAACGCGCAAAGTTTGGATAACCGTCTTTTTATTGTAAAATTGATAATCACCCAATAAGCCACAAGGATAGTCTTCTTGCACTAAATCGGCAGCAAAGTAAATCTCTGAATTGGTTTCATTCGCTTTTAAAACAAATACCGGTTTAGTCTGCGGTAAATATTCACCAATAACCACAGGAACATTGGTTTTGATAATGCCGGCTTTTTCAAAAGCAATGGCTTCTAAAGTATCGCCTAAAAATTGGGTGTGGTCTAATCCGATGTTGGTGATCACTGAAATCAAAGGCGTAATGATGTTTGTAGCATCCAATCGGCCACCCATGCCAACTTCAATTATATTAATATCCGTTTGCTCCTGGACAAAATAATCGAAAGCCAAGCCGACACTCATTTCAAAAAAACTCAGATTATGCGTCTCAAAAAACGATTTATTCTCTGCTATGAATCGGCAAACATAGGCTTCCGAAATCGGTTCGCCATTGATGGTAATTCGTTCGCGGTAATCTTTTAAGTGAGGCGAAGTGTAAAGGCCAACTTTATAACCCGCTTCCATCAAGACCGAAGCCAGTAAGTGCGAGGTAGAACCTTTGCCATTGGTTCCGGCTACGTGGATGCATTTCAGTTGTACTTCAGGATTCCCTAAGTGATTGGACAATAAAACGGTATTGGTAATATCTTTTCGATAGGCTGTGGCGCCTTGGGTTTGGTACATTGGCAATTGGTTAAACATCCAATTGAGCGTATCTTGATAATTCATAATAAAAAAAGAATAGCTTTCACTATTCTCCTAATTTAAAGTTGATGACTATAAATCCGATTTGAGTTTCAGGCGCTTCACTATCGGGTTGCCATTTGAATTTTTTGGCAGCAGAAAGAGCAGGATTTACCAAACAGGGGTTAGTGTTTGTCGTTCCTTGAGATCGTTCTGCTTTAATAACATTTCCTTGTCGGTTCACCCAAATTTTAACCACCACTTTTCCGTATTCGTTACAATCTTGAACTTCTTTAGCAGGAGCACTGAGTCTTCTGCCGTTTAATCCCCAACTTGTACCGTTTCCTGAACCATTTCCTGAACCGTTTCCATAAAAACTATTGGCATAACGGTCACCATTAGGATCGCCTTTGTCACCCGGTAAGTTGTCATTACCATGACTGGCTTCAGCTCCGTTAGATTTTGGACCATTAATTAAACTTTCTAAGGCACTAGTTGTGCTTTTTGAAAGTTTGGGTTTAACCACTTCTTTAACTTCTTTGACCGGTTTTTTAGCATCTGTTTTTTTGATTACCGGTGCCTCTGAAATGTCTTGAGTAGCTACTTCATCTTCAACTGTTTTCTGGGGTGGAGTATTTTCCGGTTGTGGAGATGATTGTACCGGTTCAAGTGGTTGTACTTCGCCTTGACCAACATCTGAGGTGCCGAAATTGATGGCAATACCATTTTCCGGTGGCGGATCCATATAAGTTAATCCGAAAAAGAAACACAATAAAAGGAGTATCACAAAAATTACTGTTGTGATGCCAAATGATTTTTTTTCTTCTTCAGTTTCTAAAAACTTCATGATGTATTTTATTTAGGTCTAACAGCCAAAACAATTTTCATTTGATTTCGATTCGCAATATCCATTACATAGACTGCTTTTTCAATAGGAACACCTTCTTCTGCTCTCAAAATGATAGGCATACTTTTATCTTTAGCAGTTAAGGATAAGAGTTGAGCTTCAATTGAACTTTCTTCAACCGGTGTTTTATCAATGTAGAATTGCAAATCTTTATTGATGCTTACCGAGATACTTTTGTTACTATCGGTTTTTCCTTTAGCTTTCGGTAAAACCAAATCCAATGCATTCGTCGTCACCATAGTTGATGTTAACATGAAAAATATCAATAGCAAAAAAACAATGTCGGTCATTGACGACATATTGAACTCAGGACTTACCCTATTTCTACCGCGTAAATTCATCTTACTTTTTTTCGTTTAATAAGTCGAAAAACTCCACTCCGTTTAATTCCATCAAGTGAACGACTTTGTCTGTTTTTACCACTAAGTGATTGTATCCTATGTAGGCTATCAATCCTACAATTAATCCAACTACAGTAGTGGTCATGGCGGTGTATATACCTTCTGCTAAGGCACCAACTTCTATTTGTCCGCCACCACTAGCCATTTTATGAAAAGCCATAATCATTCCTACCACAGTTCCCAAAAAACCTGTCATAGGACCAGCTCCTGCGATGGTGGCCAACATACTGGTGTTTTTTTCCAATCGGTATATTTCTAATTTTCCGGCGTTTTCAATAGCGGTATTGATATCTTCTAAACGATTTCCAATCCTGGATATTCCTTTTTGAATCAAACGTGAAACCGGTGAATTGGTAGAAGCACACAACATTTTTGCGGAGTCAATTCTTCCGTTAGAGATATGATCTTTAATTTGCATCATAAAATTTTGGTCTATTTTAGAAGCTGCATTGATGGCCAGTAGTCTTTCAAAATACAAATAAAGAGCGAAGAAAAGCATGACAAATAATGCTATCATAATGATTTGACCGGCCAAACCACCGCTGGTTAAAAGTTCCCAAATTGAAATGGTTTTCTCAACAGGTGCTACTTCTGTTAAAGCATTTTGAGCCACTGAAAGCGAGTCGGCTTGAAGAAATAAACTCATGTAATAATAGGTTTTTAAATTAGTATTGGATTACTGTAAATGTATTTATTATCTTTTAAAATTATAGGTTATTTTAAACTTACTTTAACGTCTTACACTAAGTAACGAAAAAAACTTAAAAATATTATACCAACTGCTTCAAAGCAATTTCAAAGGCTGTAGCACTAATATTTTTGCTGTCGGAATTCAAATCATGTGCTTTGTCCAACGCTTTTTTAATGGTTTCCGAGATGTCGTAGAAAATGGCTTCATCCGTCATTTGTACTTTTTTCTCCATGAAGTAGGCAAAAACACGTGCCATACCGCAATTAGAAATAAAATCCGGAATCAAGCTTACTTTGCTGTCGGTTTCTTCCATAATCGGACCAAAGAAAATTTCTTTGTCGGCAAAAGGCACATTGGCTCCACACGAAATCACTTCCAATCCGTTAGCGATTAGGCTGTCAATTTGGTCTTTGGTGACCAATCTTGAAGCAGCACAAGGAGCAAAAATATCAGCGCCGAGTGTCCAAATTCTTTCATTAATTTCGGCAAATGGGATCATGTTTTGAGCAACCAATTTGTTCCCGTCTTTGTTTAAGAACAACATTTTTATTTCATCATAAGAAAAACCTTCTTCATTAATGACACCGCCATCACGGTCAATGATTCCCACAACTTTGGCGCCCATTTCAGCCAAATAAAAAGCCGCCGCCGAACCTACATTTCCAAAACCTTGTACAATGGCTTTTTTACCTTCTACATCGCCACCGTAAATATTGTAATAATGGCGTACCGCTTCGGCTACTCCAAAGCCGGTAATCATATCGGCTACAGTATATTTTCTTAATACATCCGGAGAGAATTTCGGGTTTTCGATTACTTTGATAACGCCTTGGCGCAATTGCCCGATACGGTTAATTTTATCTGCTTCTGTTGGTTTGAAATGTCCGTTAAAAACCCCTTCTTGCGGATGCCAAACACCACATTCTTCTGTCATCGGAATTACCTCGTGGATTTCGTCTACATTCAAATCACCTCCGGTGCCGTAATAACTTTTCAACAAAGGAGAAACCGCTTTGTACCAACGTTGCAATACGCCTTTTTTACGCGGGTCATTCGGGTCAAAGTTGATGCCCGATTTAGCTCCGCCAATCGCCGGTCCTGAAACCGAGAATTTCACTTCCATGGTTTTCGCCAATGATAATACTTCGTTCATATCCAAACCTTTTCGCATCCGGGTTCCGCCACCGGCAGCACCGCCGCGAAGGGAATTGATTACTGTCCATCCTTCGGCTTCTGTCTCAGCATCTTTCCAATTGAAAATGATTTCGGGTTCTTTGTTTTCGAATTTTTTTAATAAGTCTTTCATTGTGTATCATCTGAGCTCACTTCAGATTCTAGGTTTTAGTTAGATTGTATTTTAGTTTGCGCTGCAAATATAGGAATTACGAATTATGAATTAGGAATTACGAAAGGTGAAATTTGTTTTAAATCGGATGGGTTTTGGTCTTTAAAGTCATTAATTAGGTTTAAATACAACGCCACTACTATGGTCTTTTTTCGCCCCGGTAACACTACTTAAAACATTAATCTCTTTTCTTAATTTCAATACGCCAAGTAGCCCAAAAATCAGTGCTTCTTTAAATTCTAAAGTTTTCGCCTCAGGAACAATAATCTGCATTTCGGGCATGTAATTTTGCATACATTCCAGTAGAAAATCATTATAAGCACCGCCGCCGGTCACGAGCATTTTGCCTTCTCTTTCCGGCAAAGCGTAAGCGGTTTGTTTGGCAATGTGTTTGATAAACGTATGCATTTTGTCTTCAACAGGAAGGTCGTAACTTTCCATCAATGGCAATACGATGGTTTTAACAAATTCAAAGCCTAACGATTTCGGATATGGTTTTTGATAGTAAGACAAGTTATCCAATTCTTCCAGCAAAGCCATATCAGTGTCGCCGTTTCGAGCGATTTCGCCCTTGTCGTCATAGGGTAAGCCGAGTTTATTTGCAAAAAAATTCAACACTGTATTGACCGGAGAGATATCAAAAGCAATACGATTTCCCTGATGTTCAAAAGATACATTTGAAAACCCGCCTAAATTCAAGCAATAATCATAATCAGAGAATAATATGCTATCACCAATCGGTACCAACGGCGCGCCTTGTCCACCCAATTTCACATCTTGCGCACGGAAATCACAAACTATGGTTTCGCCAACAATTTGGGCTATTTCTTTAAGGTTGCCAATTTGTAAAGTAAAACCGTTTTGGGGTTGGTGCAAAATAGTGTGACCATGGCTGCAAACCGCGTCTAAATTTTTAATGTGGTTTTTTCGGATAAAATCTTTGATAATGTGACCCAAAAGAATCGTGTAATCTTTGTTGAGTTGGGTCAATTCTTTTTTAGAATAGTCAACAGCCGTTCTCAATTTGTTTAACCAATCCTCATTATAAGAAACCGTTTCACTTTCATGGATTTTGTATTGCCATTTGCCATCAATTACTGCAAAATGAATGTGCGCCAAATCAACTCCATCCAACGATGTGCCCGACATAACGCCGATAACCTTATAACTTTCTTTCAACATTGGCTAAATTTACGAAAACGTTTGAAATTGTAACTTTTATATCCTATTTTTGCGCACCAAAAGTAAAGAAACAACAAACAATAATCGTTACATTATATGGATTTTAATTTAACCGAAGAGCAGTTAATGATTCAACAAGCCGCAAGAGATTTTGCTCAAGCGGAATTGTTACCCGGCGTAATAGAAAGAGACGAACACTCCAAATTCCCAACCGAGCAAGTCAAAATGATGGCCGATTTAGGTTTTATGGGAATGATGGTCGATCCCAAATACGGCGGTGCCGGATTAGACAGTGTTTCTTATGTTTTGGCGATGACCGAAATTGCCAAAGTAGATGCTTCAGCGGCAGTGATCATGTCGGTAAACAACTCTTTGGTTTGTGCCGGAATGGAAAAATACTGTTCAGAAGAACAAAAAATGAAATACTTAGTGCCTTTGTCCAAAGGAGAAGTAATCGGTGCGTTCTGTTTGTCAGAGCCTGAAGCCGGAAGTGATGCTTCTTCGCAAAAAACTACCGCCAAAGACATGGGCGATTACTATTTGTTAAACGGAACCAAAAACTGGATTACCAACGGTGGAACTGCTTCAACCTATTTGGTAATGGCGCAAACCGATGTAGAAAAAGGGCACAAAGGAATTAATGCTTTTATCGTAGAAAAAGGTTGGGCCGGTTTCGAAATTGGACCCAAAGAAAAGAAAATGGGCATCCGCGGAAGCGATACGCATTCCTTAATGTTTACGGATGTTAAGGTGCCAAAAGAAAACAGAATCGGTGCCGACGGTTTCGGATTCAATTTTGCCATGAATGTTTTAAACGGCGGAAGAATTGGGATTGCTTCTCAAGCTTTAGGGATTGCCACCGGGGCATACGAGTTGGCTTTAAAATATGCCAACGAAAGAAAAGCTTTCGGTAAAGAAATTTTCAAACACCAAGCGATTGCCTTCAAATTGGCTGATATGTATGTAAAAATCACGGCAGCCAAATTGCTTATCATGAAAGCCGCTTGCGAAAAAGACGAAGGCAAAGACATCGCGCATTCCGGAGCTATGGCGAAATTATATGCTTCTGAAATCGCTTTAGAAGTAGCCAATGAAGCCGTGCAAATTCACGGTGGAAACGGTTATGTTGCCGAGTACCACGTAGAGAGAATGATGCGCGATTCTAAAATCACTCAGATTTATGAAGGTACTTCAGAGATCCAACGAATTGTAATATCCAGAGGTTTAGTTTCCTAGACCAATGTTAAATGATAAAAAAACCCTTTCTTTTCGGAAGGGTTTTTTTATTGGATAAAATTTATACATTTACTCTATGTATGATGAATTAAAATATTGGTACCTCCGCGATCACAAATTGTTTTGGACATTAAACATGAGCCAAATCAAGCAGTTGTGCATTATTACCGGTTTCAAAAAAGCCAAAAAAGGCGATATCATTTATTTTTCTTCTTCGGATGTACCGCGGGTTTTTTTACTCAAAAAAGGCAACATTAAAATCGTTTCCATAGATGAAGAAGGGAATGAAACCATCAAAGACATTATCCAAAAAGGGGATTTGTTCGGTGAGTTAGAGCTTGACAGTGATCGAAATTCAAACGAGTACGCCAAAGCCTTAACCGATGAAGTCGCCATCTGCAGTTTTCTATTGTCGGATTTTGAAAATCTACTGTTGCAACATCCTAATTTGGCCCTTTCTTATACCAAATTTGTTGGTCTGAAAATGAAGCGCATCAAAAACAATTATGCTAATTTGATGTCTAAAGATGCCAAGACACGTCTGCTTACGTTCATGAAAGATTGGGCAGAACGTGAAGGAAAACGCAACGGCAACCGAATAACCATTGAAAATTATCTAACCCAAAACGATATCGCCCAAATCATTTGTACCTCGCGCCAAACTGCAACCGTTTTACTGAACGAGTTAGAAGAAAACGGCTTAATGCATTATGGCCGAAAAGAAATTATTATTGAAGATATTTCAAAGTTTTAAAATTATTTTGTCCTATTTGTAAACTAACGGACAAAACCACTTTTCATGTCGCTTTACTTTTGCTTTATCAAATTAGATAATTTAAAATTAAAACTCATGAACAAAACCATTTTAATCTTACTGGTTGCCTTTACCTCTGCAGTCGGATTAGCCCAAAACACAAGAGCGACTCATTTCAATTTAGAAAAAAAAGTAGCCGTTCAAGGGTATGATCCCGTAGCTTACTTTACGCAGAAAAAAGCGGTAAAAGGAAAAGCAGCTTTAGTCTCAACTTATGAAGGCGTTACCTATTATTTTTCTTCTCAAGCCAACAAGGAAACTTTTGCTAAAAATCCTTCAAGTTACGAACCGCAATATGGCGGTTGGTGTGCTTTCGCGATGGGTGATTATGGCGAAAAAGTAGAAATCAATCCGGAAACCTTTAAAATCCTCGACGGTAAATTGTATTTGTTTTACAATGCTTATTTCAACAATACGCTGAAATCATGGAACAAAGACGAAACCAATTTGAAGAAAAAGGCCGATGTTAACTGGAAGAAAATTATTGCTCAATAAATTTTTAACCACAAAGTGCACTATGAAGGCGCAAAGTACACAAAGTTTTAGTGCGCTTGGTGAAAACCTTCGTGACCTTCGTGGTTAGACTTTCTTACTATCTAAATAATCTAAAATGAAAAACCCAATTATCCTTTGGATCATCAAACTCACCGCAGTGATTATCCTATTGCAAACCTTATATTTTAAATTCACCGCAGCCGAAGAAAGTGTTTACATCTTCCAAACTTTAGGCATAGAACCCTTTGGGAGAATTGGTTCCGGTGTGGTTGAATTGATAGCTTCGATATTAATTTTGATTCCAAGAGCGACATTAATTGGCGCACTTTTAGGGCTAGGCACCATGTTAGGCGCTATTTTTTCTCATATATTTGTGTTAGGAATCGAAGTGCAAAATGATGGTGGAACCTTATTTATTTTGGCTGTTATTACTTTAATATGCTGTTTGTTTTTGGTATACACAGAGCGAAATAAATTTCCTGATTTGTTGCGATTTAAAGTTTGAAAACTTTTTTTCGACCATAACCGTAACTAATAGAATTAACAAACAAAAACAAAAACATGCTCATTCCGGCCATCTTCAAAACCCTCAATGAATTGTCAGGCTTGGTCTCGCAACTTTCAGACGACGATTATTGTTGTCCTTGCCATGACTTAAGCAATGCCACGATTGGCGAACATACGCGTCACATTATTGAAATGTTTCAGTGTTTGGAAAACCAATATGAAACCGGCATTGTCAATTATGATAACCGAAAGCGAAATCACCTAATTCAAACCCATACGGCTATTGCCAAAGAAAGTATTGATGCGATTCTGAACCAGGTCGATAAACCCAATAAAAATCTGCAATTGCAACAAATAGTCGATGGCGAAGCACTGCTCATAGAAAGCAATTACCACCGTGAGTTGTTGTACAATTTAGAACATTGCATCCACCACCAAGCCTTGATTAAAGTGGCGATTATTCAGTTGAAAACTATTG
>NZ_JBILQL010000121.1:0-4263 GCF_044373165.1 Flavobacterium sp. | reverse complement strand
TTCCTTCCAAAGCGCTTTTAGCTTCTTCGCATCATTACGAAGAATTACAACACTTTGCTGATCACGGTATCGAAGTTTCGGGGAAAGTGAAAGTAAACTTAGAAAAAATGATTGCTCGCAAACAAGCCGTTGTTGACCAAACCAGTGGTGGCGTGAAGTTCTTAATGGACAAAAACAAAATCACCGTTTTTGAAGGATTAGGAACATTCGAAGATGCTACGCACGTTAAAGTGACTAAAGCCGACGGTTCATCTGAAGTAATCGAAGGAAAAAATATCATCATCGCCACCGGTTCTAAACCCTCTTCTTTGCCTTTTATCAAAATCGACAAAGAAAGAATCATCACATCAACCGAAGCGTTAAAATTACCTGAAGTTCCGAAACACTTAATCATCATTGGTGGTGGTGTTATCGGTATCGAATTAGGACAAGTGTATTTGCGTTTGGGCACACAAGTATCGGTTATAGAATACTTAGACCGTATCATTCCGGGTATGGATGGCGGATTGTCTAAAGAATTGACCAAAGTCTTGAAAAAACAAGGCATGAAATTCTATACTTCTCATAAAGTTAAAGAAGTTACTCGCAAAGGTAAAAACGTAATAGTTGCTGCCGATGATGCCAAAGGCAATACCGTTACTTTTGAAGGCGATTATTGCTTAGTAGCCGTAGGTCGTCGTCCTTATACCGATGGATTAGCTGCCGACAAAGCCGGTGTAAAAGTGACCGAAAGAGGTATGGTTGAAGTCAATGACCACTTGCAAACCAATGTACCTAATATCTATGCTATTGGTGACGTAGTTCGCGGTGCGATGTTAGCCCACAAAGCCGAAGAAGAAGGTGTTTTAGTAGCCGAAATTTTAGCCGGACAAAAACCCCATATCGATTACAATTTGATTCCGGGTGTGGTTTATACATGGCCGGAAGTAGCCGCGGTTGGTAAAACCGAAGAGCAATTGAAAGCCG
Source organism: Flavobacterium sp. (assembly GCF_044373165.1). Lineage (GTDB taxonomy): Bacteria > Bacteroidota > Bacteroidia > Flavobacteriales > Flavobacteriaceae > Flavobacterium. The sequence goes on along the minus strand of NZ_JBILQL010000121.1, from coordinate 3,297 downwards.
ATGGCGTAAACTACAAAGCCGGAAGTTTCCCGTTCAAAGCCTTAGGAAGAGCGCGTGCCGGTGGTGATATCGACGGATTTGTAAAAATCTTAGCCGATGCCAAAACCGATGAAGTCTTAGGCGTTCACATGATTGGGGCGCGTTGTGCCGATTTGATTGCCGAAGCGGTAACCGCAATGGAATTCCGTGCTTCTGCCGAAGATATTTCACGCATGTCACATGCGCATCCAACTTTTGCGGAAGCGATAAAAGAAGCTGCTTTAGCCGCTACGGACAATAGAGCGTTACACGTGTAGTTGGATGTTCAGATTTTCGGATGTTCAGATATAAATAAGTCCCGTTGCTACGGGACTTTTTTAGTTTAGGTTGTAGGTTTCAACGAAGGTTTTACAGTAGTCCTTAATCATATTTCGTACCTTTCTGAATTCTTCAATGACTTCCGAAGTTGATCCTTTTACTTTTGACGGGTCGGGAAAATTATAGTGCAACTTAATGGCTTGCGTTGGGAAGAACGGACAACGTTCTTTAGCATAGTCACAAACCGTAATCAGAAAATCAAACGGAATGTCAAAATACTCGTCTACATTATTGGAAGTGTGTTTTGAAATATCCACACCGTCTTCTTGCATAATGGCAATCGCCAAAGTATTTACTCCGTGTGTTTCCACGCCGGCCGAATAGACTTTTACTTTATCTGAATCCGTGAAATGGGCTAAGTACCCATGTGCCATTTGGCTACGGCAACTGTTGCCTGTACACAGTACTAATATATTTTTCATGCTTTACTTTCTTTTAAATCCGCAAAAAAGGAAATTTTGAATTGTATCAAAAGGAGTTAAATGATCTTCTGTGAAACAGCCGGTGAGTTTAAAATCTCTTTCAAAAACAAAACGCAAACTTTCCCTATTGTATTGGGTAATTTCCAAACCGCTGCATTTTTTGGGTCCGTTATCAGAAAAAGTACCAATGAAAAGCTTTCCGTCATCGGCAAGAGCCTGACTGACAATCTTCGAATATAAATCAACATCCTCCGGTTTGGTCAAAAAGTGAAAACAAGCTCGGTCGTGCCAAAAATCATATTGTTCTTGAGGCTTAAAATCCAAAATATCCGAAACAATAAAAGTTACCTTATTGGCTTTTTCTCCCAAACGGTTTTTAATCCTATCAATGGCATTGGCCGAAATGTCGAGCAGCGTCAAATTAGTATAACCCAAATCCAACAAAGCATCCATCAAATAACTGTCGCCACCACCAATGTCAATAATCTTGGCCTCCAAAGGCAAACCTAAAGCGGTTATATAATCAGCCGAAGTTTTAGGATATTGTTGGTACCAACTCACCTCTTTTTCAGTTTTGGTGGAAAAAACGTTTTCCCAATGTTCTTTTCTTTCCATAAGATTTAAACGGTTGTTGTAAAATATTTTTTTCTGAGCCAAAAAGCCACATTGACCAAAATGATTAGCGCCGGTACTTCCACCAACGGACCGATTACACCGGCGAAAGCTTGTCCGCTGTTGATCCCGAAAACACCAATGGAAACCGCAATAGCCAGCTCGAAATTGTTTCCGGCTGCGGTAAACGATAAAGCCGTTGCGTCTCGGTAATTCGCCCCAATTTTCTTCGAGACAAAAAACATCAAAAAGAACATAATGGCAAAAAAGATAACCAACGGTATGGCTATTCGAAGAACGTCCATCGGTAAATCTACTATCATTTCACCTTTCAAACTAAACATTACTACTATAGTGAAAAGCAACGCAATTAAAGTAATAGGCGAAACAAACGGAATAAACTTTTGGTTGAAAAACTTTTCGCCTAAATATTTCTTGATGGCAAATCGACTAACAACTGCCAAAGCAAATGGAATACCTAGGTAAATCCCAACGGTTTTGGCGATTTCGACTACTGTAATATTCAATTCTAATCCTTTGATGCCAAACAAAGGCAACATGATTTTCAAATAAAAATAAGCATACAAACTGAAAAAGAAAACTTGCAGCAAACTGTTAATACCTATCAAGCCAGCTGTTAATTCTCGGTTGCCTTCGGCCAATTCGTTCCATACTATGACCATGGCAATACAAGGCGCGATGCCTATAATGATTAAGCCGGTCATGTATTCGGGATAGTCTTTCAGGAAAAATGTCGCCAATAAAAACATCAAAAACGGCCCGACTATCCAAGTAATAAAAAAGGACGCTGTAAGCAATTTAGGCTGCTTGAACATTTGCGGCACTTTCGAGAAATCGATTTTGGTCAATGGCGGATACATCATTAATACCAACCCAATCGCCAAAGGAATATTAGTGGTTCCCGAAGAAAATGAGTTGATGAAATCAGCTGAATTCGGAATAAAATAACCTATACCAACGCCAATCAACATCGCTAAAAAAATCCACAGCGTTAAAAATCGGTCTAAAAATCCCAGTCGTTTTTTCATGTCAAACTTTTAAGCGTTTAAAATTCTAATATTGTCATTTCTTCACCTGTGAAAAAACAAAAAACAGCTCACTCGCAATTTGCAAACTGCGTTCTGCATATTTTTCATCCATCAAATCGGTTCCGTCAAATGCTTTTGGATCATCGTATTTTATAGGGAATCTGTTTTCGGCACCAAAAACCATCGGACAACCTTCGTCGGCATTGTTACACGTCATGATGGCTCCGTAATTTGTCTTTGGATTGAACTCATCAAAATAGGCTTTGGAAAAACAAACAATAGGATGTTGGTTGGCCTCAAATTTCACTGTGTAAACCGGATTTTGTTCCTGACTCAATTTTTGAATATGAAATCCTTGGTTAGTCAATGTTTCGGCTACTTTGGGAAACATAGCCGTGGCCTCGGTTCCGCCCGAATAGCAATATACATTTTGAATGCCGAAATGAAACGCCATGGTTTGAGCCCAAATTTGCGACAAATGGCTTCTGCGGGAATTGTGAGTACAAATAAAATTCAAACGAATTTCTTCGTTATTGTTAACTTTATTTTGAATGTAATCTACCAAGAGCTTTAAAACTTCTTTTCGTTCTTCCGAAACCGAAATTTCACTGATGGATTTTATGGTTGTAGCTAAATTATCAAACATTTATTTATAATATTTCTTTGTGAAACTTCGAGAAACTTTGTGTTACTTAATTAACAACAATCCGAATCAGGCGTACAACAAGTCGTTTCTTTTGGCTTCCACTCGCCTATTTTCACTTTCATTTTTTCAGGTGGAATACCACAGTTGTCTTTCGCCAAACAATCGGTCATCTTTGATCTTAATTGGAAAATCGTTCCGTCAAAATCCAAGT
>NZ_JBILQL010000120.1:0-4290 GCF_044373165.1 Flavobacterium sp. | reverse complement strand
GTTTCTTTTGGCTTCCACTCGCCTATTTTCACTTTCATTTTTTCAGGTGGAATACCACAGTTGTCTTTCGCCAAACAATCGGTCATCTTTGATCTTAATTGGAAAATCGTTCCGTCAAAATCCAAGTTGAATTTACCAATGGTGTCTTTCATTTGGTATTCGACCTCGATTTCTAAATCGGGAATTTGAAGTTTGGCTTCTGACAGTTCTATAATGTGAACCAATTTCTCAGGATGCAAACGATGGTCATAATCATTGGCTTCCCACAATTGGAAATTAGCCACTTCTTCATTTCGAATTACACCACCGCAATCGATGAAATGTTTGGTCACTTTTCCCACTTCAGTTACGTGAAAATGACCGGGAACCAAGTCGCCGTTAGGCAATTGGAAAGCTATGGTTGATAAGCTTTTGAGTTCGTTTTTAATTTGTGAGAGTTTCATTTTTTAGTAATTAGTGATTAGTAATTAGCTAACAACATTTATTTTTTAGTTTATGGCGAATCATGCCAAAATGGTTTTCAATTTTTTCCATCGTATCCGGATTGATACAATAACAGATGGCGGTTCCTTCTATAGTACCTTTGATAATGTTGGCGTTTTTCAGTTCTTTTAAATGTTGGGAAATAGTAGGTTGTGCCAAAGGCAACTCGTTTACAATATCGCCGCAAATACAACTGTCTACTGTCAACAGATAATCAACAATGGCAACTCTGGCCGGATGTGATAGTGCTTTAAACAAGGTTGCCATCTCGTTGTGTTCTGCTGAAAATGATTCTGATTTTGATGCGCCCATGATTTCTTTAAATTATTATATTGCAATATTACGATAAAACAATAATACAAACCAAATCTTTTCTCAAAAAATTTCCATATCACAATTGCCAAATTCCAAAATTCAACTCTAAAATCTCAAATATTTTGCCTATTTTTGGCAATCAAAAAAATTATACAAAATGGCTACAATAACATTAGGAGGCAATCCGATACACACCAATGGTGACTTACCAAAAACAGGTACCAAAGCACCCGATTTTCAATTAGTTAAAACCGATTTAGGTATCGCTTCTCTGGCAGATTTTGCCGGCAGCAAAGTGGTTTTAAATATTTTCCCGAGTATAGATACGGGAACTTGTGCGGCTTCTGTGCGTGCTTTCAATGCTAAAGCAAGTGCCTTAGAAAATACTAAAGTATTGTGTGTTTCGAGAGATTTGCCTTTTGCTCAAAAACGTTTTTGCGGGGCTGAAGGGTTAGAAAACGTAATCAACCTTTCTGATTTTAACACCGGTAATTTTGGCAAACACTACGGTTTGGAAATCACTGACGGACCATTGGCCGGTTTACACTCTCGCGTGGTAATCGTTTTAGATGAAAACGGTACGGTACTATATGCCGAACAAGTTCCTGAAATTGCGGATGAACCTAACTATGACTCGGCTTTAGCTGCCTTATAATTTTTATGGGATTCGAAAAAGACAATTCCTTTATCAGCGGTCGGTTAAAAAGTGTCGGCTTTGCGGTTAAAGGTGCTTTTAAACTCATCACTACCGAACACAGCGTAATGGTGCAATCCTCGTTGGCGGTATTGATGATTATGGCCGGATTTTATTTCGAAATTGACCGGTACGAATGGATGATGCAAATATTAGCCTTTGGTTTGGTTTTAGGCATTGAAAGTTTAAATACCGCCGTTGAAAAAGTGGCCGATTTTATCCATCCTGAATACCATGAAAAAATTGGCTTCATCAAAGATATAGCCGCAGGAGCAGTAATGTTTGCTGCCCTGGCTGCCCTGGCTGTAGGATTGCTTATTTATGTACCTAAATTTTGCTAAACCTCCGATTAAATTTCTATTTTTATAGCTTTATACTATATCCATGGCAAAAACAGTAAAAAAAGAGACTAAAGAAAAAGATCCTAATTTGGAACTGAAAATACTGAAGACCAAAAAGCAGTATCGCATGCTGTTTGGTTTTGTATTGGTGTTGACCTCGATAGCCTTTTTGGTGTCTTTCATATCCTTCTTTTTACACGGACAAGTGGATCAAAGCGCTGTTGACGCCTTAACCGACCGCAGTGAAAACGCACAAAATTGGCTGGGTAAATTTGGAGCTTACATAGCTGATTTATTTATTTATCGCGGTTTTGGTATTGCTTCATTTTTGTTTGTTAAGTTACTGTTTTTAAGTGGTGCTTTCTTAATATTGGATTTACCGATTCGCAAGTTAAAAAACACTTGGTTCTGGGATTTATTTGCCCTTATCATTTTATCGATACTGTTTGGTTTCTTTGCCGATAACTTACCTGAATTGGGCGGCACTGTAGGTTTTGAAATGAATTTGTTTTTGCAAGATTACATAGGCAAAACAGGCACTGTGTTAGTCTTGGTGTTTTCTATTATAGTGTATTTGATTTTTAAAATCAAGGTTTCTCCTGATGCGATTAAATCATTCTTCGAAAAGAAACACAAAGAAATCAAAGAAGATATTGGCAGTATCATTCCGGAGAATAAAGGCACAAACTATAACTTAGAGGAATTTGCCGTAAAAGAAGCTGAAGCCGAAGCTGAAGCATTTATACCCGAACCGGTTTTAAAAACGTCATCGTTTGAAATCAACAAAGAAGCACTCAAACCTACCATTGAACATGCTTCCGAAATCAATTTAGAACCTACCATCAAAACGGTATCGCCGCCTTTGGAAACGGAACCTGTAATTACCGAACCTGTTAAGCAAATTATTGAAACCCATGATGAAGCTTTTGTAATTGAAAAGGCTGCCGATGAAGATGTTGTAGAAGAAAACTTAGCGGCCAAATTGGTAGCCGATTTCGGGTTGTTTGATCCGACTCTGGAATTGTCCAACTACAAATTCCCAACGATTGATTTACTCAAAGAATATGCTTCGGTTGGCATAACGATCAATCAGGAAGAATTAGAAGAAAATAAAAACCGTATTGTAGAAACCTTGCGCAACTACAAAATCGATATTGCCCAAATCAAAGCAACGGTTGGTCCATCGGTTACTTTGTATGAAATTGTACCCGAAGCCGGGATTCGCATCTCTAAAATTAAAAGTTTAGAAGACGATATTGCTTTGTCGCTTTCGGCATTAGGAATTCGTATCATTGCGCCTATACCGGGCAAAGGAACTATTGGTATAGAGGTGCCGAACAAGAACCCGACTATGGTGCCGATGAAAACGGTAATTGCTTCCGCCAAATTCCAAGAAGCGGAAATGGAGTTGCCGATTGCTTTGGGAAAAACCATTTCTAACGAAACCTTTGTAGTCGATTTGGCTAAAATGCCGCACTTGTTAATGGCCGGAGCAACGGGACAAGGAAAATCGGTAGGATTGAATGCGGTACTGACTTCGCTATTGTATAAAAAACACCCGGCAGAAGTAAAGTTTGTGTTGGTTGACCCTAAAAAAGTAGAGTTGACTTTATTCAATAAAATTGAGCGTCATTACCTCGCCAAATTACCCGATGTAGAAGATGCCATCATTACCGACAACACCAAAGTAATCAATACCTTGAACTCGCTTTGTGTGGAAATGGACAACCGCTATTCGCTCTTGAAAGACGCCATGGTGCGTAACATTAAAGAATACAACGATAAATTCAAAGCACGCAAATTGAACCCGGAAAACGGTCATCGCTTTTTGCCTTACATAGTTTTGGTAGTGGATGAGTTTGCCGATTTGATCATGACCGCCGGTAAAGAGGTGGAAACCCCTATTGCTCGTTTGGCACAATTGGCCCGTGCCATTGGAATTCATTTGATTATTGCTACCCAACGACCATCGGTAAATGTAATTACCGGGATTATCAAAGCCAATTTCCCGGCAAGAATTGCGTTCAGAGTAACGTCTAAAATCGACTCCAGAACCATCTTAGACACCCAAGGTGCCGACCAATTGATAGGTCGAGGCGATTTATTGTATTCTAACGGAAATGACTTAGTTCGTGTACAATGTGCTTTTGTAGATACTCCGGAAGTAGAAAAAATTGTGGATTATATCGGCTCACAAAAAGCCTATGCCAGTGCTTATCTCTTACCTGAATATGTAGGTGAAGAAGGCAGCAGCGTGAATTTAGAGTTCGACATTTCGGAACGCGACAGTATGTTTAGAGAAGCGGCCGAAATTATTGTAACCGCTCAGCAAGGTTCGGCATCATTATTGCAAAGAAAGCTGAAACTGGGTTACAACCGTGCCGGAAGATTGATTGACCAATTAGAAGCTGCCGGTATTGTAGGTCCGTTTGAAGGAAGCAAAGCAAGAAGCGTGAA
>NZ_JBILQL010000118.1:0-4353 GCF_044373165.1 Flavobacterium sp. | reverse complement strand
ATTTCGCTTCCCAATCATAAACGAAAAAATATCGCTATGGGTTCTAAAGAAGAAATAAAAATTGACGACGAGTTTATTTTGATTCGTTTTCAAAACGACACAGAAGAGGTCATTACCTTTGAAAGGCCTGTAACCATGGGCTTAATTCAATTTCATTTTGGATTAAAAGGCAGTGCAAAATTTATCTTTAACAAAGGGAATTATACGCTTGATTTAAAGGAAGAAAAGTGTTTGCTTTTCTACAATCCGGAAAAAGAGTTGCCGTTGCATGTGGAAATCGAACCGAAATCATGGCTGATTACCATTTTGGTTTCCATCAAAAAATTCCATGGTTTGTTTACCGATGATGCCGAACACATTCCGTTTTTGAGTCAAGAAAATAAAGATCGAAAGTATTATAACGAAAGCGATGTCAGTCCGTCGATGGCCATAGTGCTCAATCAAATGTTCCATTACAATTTGAATCCGTCGATCAAAAACCTTTATTATAAAGGAAAGGGATATGAATTGCTGAGCTTGTTTTTCAACCGCAACGACGATCCGAATGCCGAGCAATGTCCGTTTTTGATTGACGAAGAAAATGTTTTAAAAATCAAAAAAGCTAAGGAAATCATCATTGCCAACATGGCCGAACCACCGAGTTTAGAAGCATTGGCTAGCCAAGTGGGTTTGACTTTAAAGAAACTCAAAATGGGTTTCAAGCAAATTTACGGCGATACGGTTTACGGGTTTTTATTCGATTATAAAATGGATTATGCCCGACAACTTTTGGATTCCGGTTCTTATAATGTGAATGAAGTTGGGCTCAAAATCGGTTACAGCACCGGCAGTCATTTTATAGCCGCTTTCAAAAAGAAATTTGCGACTACACCCAAAAAATACTTAATGAGTTTACAAGCCAATACCTAATCGGATTGATTTCGTATATTTCATTATCGATAAAGAATTACTAAAATCAAAAAGTCAAAAAAAGAAGTTTCATTACTTTTATAAAAAATTAAATTGCCAAAATGAAAGGAGTATTATTAGTCAATCTCGGTTCGCCCGAAAGTCCGACACCCAAAGATGTCAAACCGTATTTAGATGAATTTTTAATGGATAAATACGTGATTGACGTACCGTATTTATTGAGAGCCTTGTTGGTACGAGGCATTATTTTACAAACCCGTCCTAAGAAATCCGCTGAAGCTTACAGCCAAATTTGGACTGATGAAGGTTCACCGCTGATTGTGATATCCAAAAAAATGCATCAAAAGGTGGAAAAGTTGGTCGATGTTCCCGTGGCTTTGGCCATGCGTTACGGCACGATGACGATTCAAAAAGGCTTACAAGAATTGAAAGACAAAGGCGTAACCGAAGTAATGTTATTGGCTTTGTATCCTCAATATGCGATGGCTTCCACTACTACGATTTGGGCTTTGGCAGATGAATTGCAACAAAAGCATTTCCCGGAAATGACCATCACGAAAGTTCCGGCCTTTTACAACAAACCCGATTTTATTCAAGCTTTGGCACATTCTATCAAAAAACATTTAGAAGGCTTTGAATACGACCATTTATTGTTTTCTTATCACGGGATTCCGAAACGTCATATTCGCAAGACAGATGTGACCAAATCCCATTGTACTATTGACAACAAATGTTGTGTCACCGCTTCACCGGCGCATGAATTTTGTTACCGTCACCAATGTTATGAAACTACGCGACAAGTGGTTGAATTGCTCGGAATTCCGGAAGGCAAATACAGTCAGACTTTCCAATCGCGTTTGGCCGGCGACAAATGGTTGACGCCTTACACCGATGTAGAAATCAACAAAATGCCTAAAAAAGGAATTAAAAAATTAGCCGTAGTTACGCCTGCCTTCGTTTCCGATTGTTTAGAAACTTTGGAAGAAATTGCCATGCGTGCGAATGAGGAATTTAAAGAAAACGGAGGTGAAGAATTCTTTGCCGTGCCATGTTTGAATGATGAAGACGAATGGTGTCAAGTTGTGGCCAATTGGGTAAAAGATTGGAGTAAATAATTGTTTACATGGAACTCTACAACTACATCAAATCATTACACCTCATCTTTGTCATCACTTGGTTTGCGGGTTTGTTTTATATTGTTCGCTTGTTTGTATACCAAATTGAAGCCAACGAAAAAACTTCACCCGAGCGGGAAATCTTGCTCAACCAATACAAAATCATGACTTACCGCTTGTGGTTCATCATTACTTGGCCGAGCGCTGTATTGGCCACCATTTTTGCCTTGTGGTTGTTGTACCTCAATCCGGCTTGGTTGCAAATGTCTTGGATGCACGTGAAATTGGGATTTGTGGTGTTGCTTTTGGCCTATCATTTGAAGTGTCATCAAATTTACAAACAGTTGCAGAACGACAAATTCCAATACAGTTCTAACTTTATGCGACTTTGGAATGAAGGCGCTACTATTATCCTGTTTGCGGTAGTTTTTTTAGTAATTTTAAAAAACGCTTTCAACTGGATTTACGGCGTGGTCGGTATCTTTTTGTTTTCGATACTGATTATGTTAGGGTTTAAGTTTTACAAACGAATACGAGAAAAAAAGTAATTAGTGATTAGTAATTAGTGATTAGCTTGAAAAGGCTTTACTAGTTACTAATCACCAATCACCAATCACTAAACAATGCTAAACGTCAAACTATCAATGCTTTCCCTTCGCACCAGGATTTTCCTGTCGATGATAACATTGATTGTTATTGCTTCGATATTGATGGCATCGATTTCGATTATTCAATTTAAAAATGAAGCCAAAGATTACCATCAAGAACGTTTAGACCGAAAAGAATTTGCCATCAAAGAGCACATCAACTACGTGCTTTCCACGACAACTTATCCACTTACGCCCGAGAACCTGAAACTGATTTTTAAGGATAAAATCCATGAACTGTCGGATATTCACAACTTGGAAATCAACATTTATTCCTTGGAAGGTAAATTGGTTAAATCGTCTAAATCTACTTTTTCCGTGGATAAAGTCGCGCCGCCCATTCCAAATTACATCTTAAAACTCGTTCAATCTTCGGTAGATAAAAGATATGTTGATATTAAAAACATCGACGGTGTTAAAAACCGCTCTTCTTACAGCCAAATTAAGGACGATAAGTTCAAACCATTGGGTATATTGAACATTCCTTATGTGGAAGACGACGGCTTTTACGAAAAAGAACTGCGTCAGTTTTTGATACGATTGAGTCAGGTGTACTCGTTCATGTTGCTTATTGCGTTTGCTTTGGCTTATTTCTTGGCGAGTTACATTACCAAATCGTTAAAAACCATTTCGGATAAAATCAACGAAACCAGTTTGAACCAAAAAAATGAAAAAATCGTGATTGAAGCCAACAGTAGAGAAATCAACTCCTTGATTAACGCTTACAATCAGATGGTGGATAAATTAGAAGAAAGCGCGAGCATGTTGGCCCAAAGTGAAAGAGAACAAGCTTGGCGGGAAATGGCAAAGCAAGTCGCTCACGAAATCAAAAACCCCTTAACACCGATGCGTTTGACGGTGCAAAGTTTCCAGCGAAAATTTGATGCCAACGACCCGAATTTGAAACAAAAACTCGATGATTACTCTAAAACGTTAATCCAACAAATTGATACGATGAGCGCAGTAGCTTCGGCCTTTTCCAACTTTGCTTCTATGCCGGCGCAACAAAATGAAACCTTAAACGTAGTGGAAGTGGTGGAGTTTTCATTGGATATTTTTAACGAAGATTTTATCGCGTTTGAAAGCAATTCTGATGAAATTATCACCGTGATGGATCGTACCCAACTCATTCGTATTATTACCAATTTGGTGAAAAACGCCATTCAAGCCATCCCGGAAGAACAATTGGAAAAAAAAGTGGTGGTTTCTGTAAATGCAGAAGAGGACAACGTAATCATAGCGGTAAAAGACAATGGAATTGGGATTGACATTGAAAATACGGAGCGAATCTTTGAACCGAAATTCACCACTAAAACCAGCGGCATGGGATTGGGATTGGGAATCATCAAAAACATCATCGAAAATTACAAAGGAACTATTACTTTTGAAACCGAATCGGGAAAAGGCTCAACTTTTATAGTGTCGCTTCCTATTGTTAAATAATACATACAAACTATGAACTTCGAAAACATACTAGTCGCCATTGACAACGGCATCGGACAAGTAACTATCAATCGTCCGTCAAAATTAAATGCGTTAAACAAAGCTACTATTGAGGAATTGCACGATGCCTTTGAAAGCTTGGAAAACAATACCGAAGTAAGGGTTATTATCGTAACGGGCGAAGGTGAAAAAGCTTTTGTAGCCGGTGCCGACATTTCGGAATTTGCAGAATTCAGCGT
>NZ_JBILQL010000047.1:0-18061 GCF_044373165.1 Flavobacterium sp. | reverse complement strand
ACAATTGGAAAACTATCAGAACGCTATTGAAAAGATGGGATTTAAAGTGACTAAAAAAGCCTTGGTTTACATTGGGGAAAGTTTGGAAATAGTAAATTTGTAATCTCAATTACAGCTAACAGCTAAACATCAAACACAAACTAAAATTCATAAACTACAACATGTACGGGAAAATTCATCAACACTTACAAAATGAGTTAAATACCATTGAACAAAACGGTATTTTCAAAAGAGAACGCATCATCACTTCGCCACAAGGCGCTGAAATTACAGTAAACGGCAAAACAGTTTTGAACTTTTGTGCCAATAATTATCTGGGCTTATCTTCCCATCCTGAAGTGATTCAGGCGGCTAAAGACACTTTAGATTCTCACGGTTTCGGCATGTCATCGGTGCGTTTCATTTGCGGAACTCAGGACATTCACAAAACTTTAGAGAAAAAGATAGCCGATTTCTATGGCACAGAAGACACCATTTTATACGCAGCCGCTTTTGATGCTAATGGTGGTGTTTTTGAACCATTATTGGGCGAAGAAGATTGTATTATTTCCGATAGTTTGAACCACGCTTCCATTATTGACGGAGTTCGTTTGTGTAAAGCCGCGCGTTACCGATATGAAAATTCCAATATGGAAGATTTGGAAAACCAGTTAAAAAAAGCTACTGAAGCCGGACATCGTTTCAAGTTAATTGTAACTGACGGCGTGTTTTCAATGGACGGATTAGTTGCTCCGCTTGACAAAATTTGTGACTTAGCCGACAAATATGATGCGTTAGTTATGGTTGACGAATGTCATGCGGCCGGTTTTATTGGAGCCACCGGAAAAGGAACACTCGAAGCCAAAGGCGTAATGGGCAGAGTTGACATCATCACCGGAACTCTCGGAAAAGCTTTAGGCGGTGCTATGGGCGGATATACCACAGCTAAAAAAGAAATCATAGAAATATTACGCCAACGTTCGCGCCCGTATTTATTCTCTAACTCTTTAGCTCCGGCTATTGTTGGTGCTTCTATTAAGGTTTTTGAACTTTTAGAGAAAGACACCACATTAAGAGATCAATTAGAGTGGAACACCAACTATTTCAAAGCCGGAATGAAAAAAGCAGGTTTGGATATAATCGATGGAGATTCGGCCATAGTACCGGTTATGCTCTATGACGCCAAACTTTCACAAATTATGGCCGACGAATTGTTGAAAAAAGGAATCTATGTTATCGGATTCTTTTTCCCGGTAGTTCCGAGAGACAAAGCCAGAATCAGAGTTCAGCTTTCCGCTGCGCATACCAAAGAGCATCTTGATCAGGCCATAAAAGCGTTTGAAGAGGTAGCTAAAGAACTTAAAATTATCTAAAAAGTAGTGTTTGTTGTACAGGAAAACATCAATTGTTCTACAAAACAGACCTTACTTATTGCATAATTATTATAAAAATTCTAAAATTGGCCGAATTCATTCTATAATTTCCATATTTTAACAATAAGATTTTGATATTATGTTAATAGGTATTACTTTTGCTCCATTATAATTTTTATAATTTAATCAAATTAAGTATGAAACATCTTAACAAATTATTCGTTGCTATGCTTTTGTTAGCTGGTTTTAGCTCACAAGCTCAAGACAGCAACAACCCTTGGGCAATAACGTTCGGGGTTAACGCAGTAGATACTAGAGTTAGTGCTGCATCTAAATTAGAAGACCAGTTCTCACAGTATTTCAATGCTAAAGACAATTGGAACATTCTTCCTGCTGTATCTTTTGTAAGCGTATCTAAAAACGTTGGAGGAAATTTTTCTTTCGGAATTACAGGTTCGATTAACAAAATTACTAAGTATGTGTTGCCAAGAGTTGACAACGGACCATATGAAGTAGTCAATCCAGGAGATTTAAACTATTATGCTGTTGATGGTGTTATCAACTACAGCTTAATGAACTTCATCAAATCCAAAAGAATCGATCCTTCAATTCACATTGGTGGTGGTTACACTTGGTTAGGAGATGAGGCTAGTGCAGGTACTATAAATGGAGGTTTAGGATTGACTTATTGGTTTAGTGAAACTGTAGGTTTATCTTACCGTACAACATACAAACACTCTTTCGAAGATTTACGTGAAGACATGCCGTCTCACACACAACATTTTGCAGGTCTTACCTTCAAATTCGGTGGTTCTGACAAAGATGGTGACGGAATTTATGACAAAGATGATGCTTGTCCTGAAGAGGCTGGTTTAAAACAATTCAATGGTTGTCCTGATACTGACGGTGACGGAATTGAAAACAGCAAAGACTCTTGTCCTGATGTAGCAGGTCCGGCTGAATTTAACGGTTGTCCTGATACTGATGCTGATGGCGTTGCTGATAATGTTGATGCTTGTCCTGAAGTTGCTGGTTTAAAAGTATTTGGCGGATGTCCTGATACTGACGGTGATGGTATTCAAGATAAAGAAGACAAATGTAAAGACGTTAAAGGTCCAAAAGAAAACGGTGGTTGTCCATGGCCGGATAGAGATGGTGACAATGTGTTAGATAAAGATGACAGATGTCCGGATGTAGCTGGTACTGTTGCTAATAACGGTTGTCCTGAAGTAACTGAGGAAGCTATCAAAAGATTGAATGACTATGCTAAAACTATCTTATTTGATAGTGGTAAAGCTTCATTCCAACAACAAACTTACCCGGTATTACAAGCTATTACTGCTATCTTAAAAGAGTATCCTAACTCTAACTTCTCAATTGAAGGTCACACAGATAGCGATGGTAAAGATGATGCTAACCAAACTTTATCTGAAAACAGAGCTGCTGCTGTGAAAAACTACTTAGTAGAAAACGGTATTGCTGCTTCAAGATTAACTTCAGCTGGTTTCGGTGAGTCTAAACCAATCGATACCAACAAAACTAAAGCTGGTAAAGCTAACAACAGAAGAGTTGAAGTGAAATTAGTAAAATAATTTCCTCCAAAATATTTTCAAGAAAACGCTCCGAAATTCGGAGCGTTTTTTTATTTTTATAAAATGTCAAAACCAACATTTCTTTACCAACTTGCACAGGAAATCCTAAAATCCCAAAGCCTCGGGACTGATAACTTATTAGACTTGGTAGTGATTTTGCCTAACAAAAGAGCCAAGGTCTTTTTACTGGAAGAACTAAAGAAATTAGTCCCAAATAATATTTTTGCTCCTGAAATTATAAGTATAGAAGATTTTATCCAAGACATTGCCGGAATTCGTTCTGTGGATAGTGTTGAATTGCTTTTTGAGTTTTATACTGTTTATCTTTCAGTTACCGAAAAAGCCCAACAGGAATCTTTTGAAACCTTTGCCAATTGGGCCAAAACATTGCTTCAAGATTTTAATGAAATCGATCGCTATCTACTTGAACCCGACAATGTTTTAAAATACCTCGAAAACATAAAGGAAATAGAACATTGGGCTGTTGATATTGAAAAAAGAACAGACCTAATAGAAAACTATCTGATTTTCTGGAAAAAATTGCCTGAGTATTATCATTCATTTTATGGTTATCTGCGCAACAAAGGGATTGGCTATCAAGGTTTAATCTATCGTGAAGCCGTGGGAAATTTGGATCATTTTTCTGAAAACAATACAAACCATTTCATCTTTGCGGGCTTCAACGCTTTGAATAAAGCCGAAGAAAAAATCATTCAACATATATTGGCATTAGACAAAGCTAAAATCTATTGGGATATCGATGAGACTTTGCTTCACGATACTTTTCACGATGCAGGTTTGTTCCAAAGAAGATTCAAATCGGAATGGATTTATTACAAAACACATCCTTACGAATGGATTGTCAACGATTTTACAGAAGCCAAAAACATCCATGTCATTGCCACTTCCAAAGCTATCGGTCAAGCCAAAATTACCGGAAGCATTATCGATAAATATATTGCCGAAAATGATTCAAATCTGCAAAATGTTGCTATTGTTTTAGGCGAAGAAAATTTATTATTACCCATTTTACATTCTTTACCCAATAGCGTAAATGCCTTGAATGTCACTATGGGTTTTTCGAGCAAAAACAATCCTGCTCAATTGTTGATTGCCAAATTATTCAAACTGCATTCTAACGCTTTATCAAGAAATCCGAGTAGTTATGTGATGTATTACAAAGATGTGCTCGATATTTTGACGCATCCATTGATCGAACCTTATGTAAACGCCGGTGAATTGGTCAACAAAATCAACAAAAACAATTATACTTTCATTACCCATAAAAAAGTAGAGGAACTACAAGCCGAAAACCATCCGTTGTTCGAACGGTTGTTTCGAAAATGGGATAACGGTTCAGTAGCCGTTCTGGAAAATCTGTCCCAAATCTTACTCCATATCAAATCGAATCTAAGTAACGACAACGAGGAAGAAAAAATAACAAATGCCTTTGTCTATTCAGTATTCAAAGTAATCAACAAAATGACTTCCTATTTTGGTCAACACCAAAACATAGACGACATCAAAACGCTACAAGCCATTTACAAACAAGTAATCGAAGTGGCCGAAGTGTCTTTTGAAGGCGAACCACTTGACGGCTTACAAATCATGGGCGTTTTAGAAAGCCGAGTCCTCGATTTTGAAACGGTAATCATCACCTCGGTTAACGAAGGCAAATTTCCGGCGGGGAAAAGCAGCAATTCGTTTATACCGTATGATGTTAAAAAGGAATATGAATTGCCGACATATAAAGAAAAAGACGCGATTTATACCTATCACTTCTATCATTTATTACAGCGTGCTAAAAACATTTACCTCATCTACAACGCCGACAGCGACGGTTTTGATGCAGGCGAAAAAAGTCGTTTTATTACCCAATTGGAAGTCGAAAAACAACCCAAACACAACCTAACGTTTCAATATTTCAACCCCGATGTACCCAATATTGCACACCAACCGATAGTAGTACCAAAAACGGAAAGTGTTATAGAACGTTTGCGCGAAATTGCTGCGAATGGCTTTTCGCCTTCGTCGTTAACAACTTACATCAGAAACCCGATTCAGTTTTATTTTGAAAGGGTATTGCGCATTAAAGAAGTTGATGAAGTGGAAGAAAATGTGGCGGCCAATACTTTGGGTACCATCATCCATGGCACACTCGAAGCGTTGTACAAACCTTTTATCGGAAGAGTATTGACCAAAGCGGATATCGAAAGTTGTTTCAAAAAGATAGATGACGAAGTATTGAAGCAGTTCAAAGAAGTATACAAAGAAGGCGAAATCAAAAAAGGCCGAAACCTATTGGCTTTTGAAGTAGCTAAACGCAATGTCTTCAACTTTCTCAAACTCGAATTAGAGTCTTTGGAAAGTGGTGATGAAGTGCAAATCATCGCTTTGGAACAATCTTTTGAAAGAACTTTAGATGATGTGCGTTTGCCATTTCCCGTATTAATCAAAGGAAATGTAGATCGAATTGAATACAGATCAAAAAAAGGAGAAAAGAGCAAAATCAGAATCATCGATTACAAAACGGGTAAAGTTGAGCAAAAAAGTGTCACCTTAAAAGATTGGAATGGCTTAATCGAAGACATTAAAAACGATAAAATCATACAGATTTTAGCTTATGCTTTTATGTATGAAGAACAAGCCAAAGGTCACGAAATAGAAGCCGGAATCATTTCCTTTAAAAATTTAAAATCAGGATTTTTACCTTTTAATGTCAAGCAGGATAAAGAAGTATTCGAAGTCATTTCGCCTGAAATCATGGAAGCTTATTTAGAGCAGATTGTGGTTTTGCTACAGGAAATATTTAGTATGGAAAAACCTTTTGAAGAGAAAATATAATACTTTACCACGAAGAGCACGAAGACTTTTCACAAAGCACACAAAGAACTTAGTGAGCTTTGTGCCTTCTAAGTGACTTAGTGGGTAACCCTTTTCAAAAAACCCAACAACACTTTCATCAATTCCTTTTCGTTTTCAATGTGGCTCATGTGTCCGTCGGGGAAAGTGGTGAGTTCGACTTTGGTGCTTTCTATTTGTTCCAAACTGTCTTCATAAATCAGCACGCCATCTTTTTGCCCTAAAACCAATTGCATAGGATAAGGCGCAAAATGCAGAATCACTTCGCGGTCTTTTCGGATTTTCATACCTTCTAAAGCGGCTACGATGCCTTGCAACGGTGTTTTCAAAGCCTGCTCTTTTACCTTTTCAATTTCTTTGGCCAAGCGTTCGCGGTTGTCTTCGGCAAACAAATTGGCAATCGACATACTAACAAAAGCGCCATAATTTTGTTTGACACAAACTATAGCCCTATCGCGATTGATTTTGCGTTCATCGCTATCCGCACGGGAAGTAGAATTCAGCAAGAACAACCCTTTCATGTGATCGGGATACAATTCGGCGAAAGCCAAAGCCACATAACCGCCCATAGAATGACCAACCAAAACCACTTTTCTGATTTTAAGATGCGTCAGCAAAGCAAACAACATATCGGCTTGGTCTTCCATCGCGTGCACGTAACCAAGACATTCGGTTTCGCCGTGACCTAATAAATCGACTGTGATGACACGATGTTTCTTAGAAAGCTCGGGCGCAAAAGCGTTCCACATCGTTCTGTTTTCCAGAAAACCGTGCAATAAAACTACAGCTGTCCCTTTACCTTCGTCGGTAAAAGAGATTTTGGTGTTTTTATAGGTAATGGTTTTCATCAATGCAAAAATAAATTTTTACCATTAAGAAGTTAAGTTTTTCCATTAAGAAAAATTAAGCTTAATGAAATTCTTAATTACTCTTAACTCCTTAATGGTAAAACAAAAACGACCCACAAAGTGAGCCGTCTTTCTTCTTGCTTCTTTTCTCTTTCTTCTAACTAAGAATTCATCAAACTCTCAATTTCCTCCACTTCAATCGGGATATTTCTCATTAAGTTGAATGGCTCACCTTTTTCCTGGATTACTACATCATCCTCCAAACGGATTCCGAAACCTTCCGCCGGAATGTAGATGCCCGGTTCAACGGTGAACACCATATTGGCTTGCATGGGTTCGTGTAATAAACCATAATCATGCGTGTCTAATCCCATGTGGTGTGACGTTCCGTGCATGAAATATTTTTTATAGGCCGGCCAATCCGGGTTTTCGTTTTGAACATCGGCTTTGTCAATTAGGCCTAAACCTAATAATTCTGAAGTCATGATTTTGCCCACCTCAACATGGTATTGTTTCCAATAATTGCCGGTGACCAACATTTTGGTCGCTTCGTTTTTCACGCGCAACACGGCATTGTAAACCGCTTTTTGGCGGTCATTAAATTTCCCCGAAACCGGAATCGTTCTGGTCATGTCGCTAGAGTAATTCGCATACTCAGCACCAACATCCAACAGCAATAAATCGCCGGCTTTGCATTGTTGGTTGTTTTCTATATAATGCAACACATTGGCATTATTCCCTGAAGCGATGATAGGCGTATAAGCAAATCCTTTGGAACGGTTGATTAAAAATTCGTGGGCGAACTCGGCTTCAATTTCGTATTCCATTACGTTAGGCTTGGTAAAGTTTAAAACCCTACGGAATCCTTTTTCAGTAATGTCACAGGCTTTTTGGATTAAGTCGATTTCTTCGCTTTCTTTTACCGAGCGCAATCTTTGTAAAATAGGGTTGGATTTTTCGACTTTATGCGCGGGATAATTTTCTTTCCACCATTTTACAAAACGGGCTTCACGGGTTTCGGTTTCTATGCTGGCGCGATAATGTTCATTCGTGTTAATGTAAATCGTATCGGCATAAGCCATGATTTCTTTCAACGTTTTGTGAAAATCCTGCAACCAGATTACCGATTTGATGCCCGATACTTCAAACGCTCGTTCTTTGGTTAGCTTCTCGCCTTCCCAAATGGCAATGTGTTCGTTGGTTTCTTTTAAGAATAATATTTGCTTCAAATGCTCATAAGGCGCATCCGGAAAAAGCAACAAGATGCTTTCTTCCTGGTCAACTCCTGATAAGTAAAAAATATCACGGTGCTGTGCAAAAGGCAAAGTACTATCGGCCGAAACCGGATAAATATCATTAGAATTAAAAACCGCTACACTGTTCGGTTTCATTTGTGCGGTAAATTTGGCTCTGTTTTTCACAAACAAATCGCGGTCTATTGGATGGTATTTCATAACTGATTTGAAAATTAATTGATTTGAAAATTGATTTCCATCAAAATTACACAATAGTCGAAAGCGATTAGTAGCCAAATGGCGTTATTTTTATCAGCCGATGTTTTTCCGAATGCGGCTCATGTGGCGATTGGAAATGCCGAGGAAAGAAGCCAAGTAGTGTAGTGGTACTTCTTGAAGTAATTTCGGCTCAGTGGCTAATAGTTTTTTATAGCGTTCTTCCGGAGTTAGTGTGAGCAAGTCGATGCGATAATCGTCTATCAACATGATTTGCCTTTCGATTAAATTGTGGTAAAACTGTTGGAACGCTTCATTATTTGATTGTAAATCTTTGAAAGTTTCCAAATCGGCTACCCAAAGCCGACAATCGACCAAGGCTTTGATGCTTTTTCGCGACGGAACTTTATTGAGAAAACTATTTAGCGATGACGTAACCGAATTCCGCAAGGCCAAGTAAGTCGTTTTTTCTTCATCATCTACCAAAATGGCGTGTTGCAATATGCCGCTTTCCACATAACAGAAATAGGGACAGACTTGATTCTCCTCGACTAAAAGTTGGTTCTTTTTTAAGGTCAACACCTTGAAACGATTGGCGATTTCGAGCAGTGATTCTTCCAAATGCTTGTCTGAATCATTCATAAAATGACGCAAATAGTTTAAAAAAGCCACGATGTCGTTTTGATTTTTCATAAATATCAGGCACAAAAATATTCTTTTTTAAGACACATTTTTTTATTCAATCATTAATGAATAATTTTAAACAAAATTTAGCTTATGAAAAAGGTTACGTTGTTCATCACATTTTTGATTGGTTTTGTTTTATCGGCTCAGGACAAAAAAGCCTACCAATTGTTTGACAAAAAAGGCAAAAAGACCACTTATGCTAAACTCTTGAAAGATACCGAAAAAGCGCAAGTGGTTTTGTTTGGCGAATACCATAACAATTCGGTAGTACATTGGTTGCAACTGGAATTAACCAAAGATTTGGCAGAGAAAAAGCCTTTGGTTTTAGGCGCGGAAATGATAGAATCCGACAACCAGAAACAGTTAAACCAGTATTTAAACGGAGAAATCAACCAAAAACAATTGGACACTACAGCGCGCCTTTGGCCCAATTTCAAAACCGATTACAAACCCTTAGTTGACTTTGCCAAAGCAAAAAAACTGCCTTTTATTGCTACGAATATTCCAAGAAGGTATGCTTCTATGGTTTCTAAAAAAGGATTTGAAGCGTTGGAAACTTTAACGGCTGAAGAAAAATCTTGGATAGCGCCTTTGCCGATGGCCTATGACGAAAATTTACCGGGTTATGTCAATATGATGAAAATGATGGGCGATCATGCCAGTCCGAATATGCCGAAAGCGCAAGCCAGTAAAGACGCCACTATGGCTTATTTTATTCAGAAGAACTTAAAACCGGATTCGATTTTCATTCACTACAACGGCACTTACCATTCGGACAACTTTGAAGGGATTTATTGGTATTTGAAAAATGCGTTGCCCAACCTTCCGATAATCACCATTGCTACAATAGAACAGAAAGATTTAGAAAAAATAATGCCTGAAGAATACAATAAAGCCGACTATATTCTCGTTATAGATGAAGATGTAACAAAAACACATTAACATCGTCTTAACAATATCAATCAAAATCAATCATCTGAAGCGTAGCCGAATTGTTTGGCTCGTAGCGGAAAAAATCAAAATACAATGAAAAAAGTTTATATTCTTCTGCTCTTCTTTATCGTTGCGATACCTTTCTTTTCTTGTAGCAGTGATGGCGCTCCGGAAGAACCGATGCTGATCATCAAGTTTCAATTCGATGAGAATCAAATCCGTTTAAATAACTTGGGACAACCTGCTGTAGTAGCTCCGGGGAATGCGGCTCAATCACCGATTTTCAATACTATTTCCTCCCATTATATTGAATTAGCGCCGAATGCCAATACACAATTGGGCAACGGAACCATACTCTACCACGCTCCTGAAACAAACATTGGAGGTGCTACTGCCATCGATTTTAGTCAGTCTAAAATTGTGGCGGAAGGCGAAACTTTTCTGGAAATTCCATTGAGTCAAGTGGCTTCGGGAAGTTATGAATGGATGCGCGTTTCTTTATCGTATCAGAATTACCAAATCAACATTCGCCATCAAAATGTAGATTACACCGGAACTCTAGCCAGTTTTGTTGGGTTTAATACCTACATCGACGAATTTAATATCGGCAATAATATTTTTCAAGTCAATGCCAACAAAGCACAGGGTTATTGGGCATTTGGACTGAACAATCAGCCTTACTCATCCTCCGGACAAGCGCCTGCAGGAACTACCACCGTTCCTAATCCGATTGAGGCCACTTCTCCAATTCCCAGAAACTTAAACACCTGTGTTGTGACCGGAAAGTTTGCCAATAATTTGGTCATCAGCGGCAACGAAACAGAAAATGTAGTGATAACTCTTTCCCTTTCAATCAACAACAGTTTTGAGTGGCAAGAAGTGAATACCGACGGCAAATTTGAACCTTCCATTGGGGAAAATGTTGTAGACATGGGATTACGTGGCTTGATTCCGAGTTACGTAAGATAGTTTTGTTTAAGTTTTTGATCTTAAAAAAGCCTTTTAAACAATTGATAATCAACAACTGTTAAACTCACTTTAAATTCATTATAAATTATAACGAAAAGGTTGTAGTTAATCCCAAATAGCCTTATTTTTGTGTGATTTTTTTAAACAATTATACACAACAATTATGGCAAAATCTGCACTTTTAAAGTCGTCCTTGGCAAAAAAATATTGGATGGCTCTTACAGGTTTATTTTTATGCTTGTTTTTAGCGGGTCACTTAGCAGGAAATCTTCAATTAATTTTTAGCGATGCATCAGCGTTCAATAAGTATGCGTTGTTCATGACCTCTAATCCGGCAGTAAAAATTCTTTCTTATCTCACTTACCTTTCTATTCTTTTCCACGCCGTTGACGGGTTTTTATTGACTTATCAAAATGTGAAAGCAAGACCTATTGGTTACGCCAAAAACAATCCTTCCAAAAACAGCAGTTTTTCTTCCAGAAATATGGCGGTATTGGGGACTTTGATTTTGGTTTTTATTGTAACACACATGGTAAACTTTTGGGCGGTAATGCATTTTGATGAAAAAATGCCATTGCAAACCATCACGGTGGACCAAATGGGACAAAAAATGGATTATTACATTACCACTGACAACGGAAAATTTTTCCCTGCTGATTCCGCTCAGCTGCAACAAATGGGATTGGAAATCAGAAACAGAACAGAGTTTTACAATAAAGTGGCCAATGTAAAAATGGGCGATGGCTATAAAGATTTGCACAAAATTACCGTGGCTTTCTTCAAAGACCCTAAAACTGGTTTAATTGCAACAATTGCTTATGTTTTAGCCATGTTTGTATTGGCTTTCCACTTGCTTCACGGTTTCCAAAGTGCTTTCCAATCATTGGGATTAAACAATCCTAAGTATACGCCGGCCATCAAAGGTTTCGGAAAAGCATTTGCTATAGTAGTGCCGCTATTATTTGCTGCAATTCCGGTTTACATTCACTTTTTCCTAAAATAATCAACATCAGTATACATCATGAAGTTAGATTCTAAAATACCAGAAGGTTCTATTTCAGAGAAATGGACTAATCATAAAAATCATTTAAAATTAGTTGCGCCAAACAACCGTCCGAAAATCGATATAATCGTAGTTGGAACCGGTTTAGCCGGCGCTTCTGCCGCTGCTTCTTTAGGGGAAATGGGATATAATGTAAAAGCATTTTGTTTCCAAGATTCTCCAAGAAGAGCACACTCTATCGCTGCTCAAGGCGGAATCAACGCAGCCAAAAATTACCAAAACGACGGCGACAGTACTTACAGACTATTTTACGATACCATCAAAGGCGGTGATTACAGAGCTCGTGAGGCTAACGTTCACCGTTTGGCCGAAGTTTCTGCCAATATCATTGACCAATGTGTGGCACAAGGTGTTCCTTTTGCCCGTGATTACGGCGGAATGTTAGACAACCGTTCATTTGGTGGAACGCAAGTACAACGTACTTTTTACGCCGCCGGACAAACCGGTCAACAATTGTTATTAGGCGCTTATTCAGCCTTATCCAGACAAATTGGAATTGGAAATGTACAAATGTTCAACCGTCACGAAATGTTGGATTTAGTAAAAGTTGACGGAAAAGCCCGTGGAATTATTGCCCGTAACCTAGTTACAGGAGCATTAGAAAGACATTCGGCTCATGCCGTAATTATAGCTTCAGGTGGTTATGGAAATGTATATTTCTTGTCAACCAATGCCATGGGAAGTAACGTAACTGCCGGTTGGAAAGTTCACAAAAGAGGCGCATTATTCGCGAATCCTTGTTTTGTACAAATTCACCCAACTTGTATTCCTGTTCACGGCGTAAACCAATCGAAATTGACATTGATGTCGGAATCGTTGCGTAACTCCGGTAGAATTTGGGTGCCGAAAAGAAAAGAAGATGCCGAAGCGATTCGCGCCGGAAAATTAAAACCAACACAACTCAAAGAAGAAGACAGAGATTATTTCTTAGAAAGAAGATATCCTGCTTTTGGAAACTTAGTACCACGTGACGTAGCTTCAAGAGCGGCTAAAGAGCGTTGTGACGAAGGCTATGGAATTGAAGCAAACGACACCAATGAAGGTGTTTACTTAGATTTCTCTTCCGAAATCCAAACCAAAGGTCGCCAAGCGGCTTACTCTCAAGGAAATCACAATCCGTCAGCGGAAGAAGTGACCAAATTGGGTAAAAAATGGTTGGAAGAAAAATACGGGAACCTTTTCGCGATGTATGAAAAAATAACCGACGAAAATCCATACGAAACGCCAATGAAGATTTATCCGGCGGTTCACTACACTATGGGTGGTGTTTGGGTAGATTACAATTTACAATCCACTATTCCGGGTTGTTTCGTTGCCGGGGAAGCGAATTTCTCTGACCACGGAGCAAACAGATTAGGGGCTTCAGCTTTGATGCAAGGTTTAGCCGATGGTTATTTCGTATTGCCTTACACGGTTTCCAACTATTTGGCAGACGAAATCAGAACCGGAAAAATTTCTATCGATTCTCCTGAATTCGCCGAAGCAGAAAACAGTGTAAAAGAAGCAATCGATAAATTCCTAAGCAATAACGGAACGAAATCGGTTGACCATTTCCACAAACGTTTAGGTTTGATTATGTGGAATAAGGTTGGTATGGCTCGTAACGAAAAAGGATTGAAAGAAGCCATCGAAGAAATCGCGGCCTTAAAAGAAGAATTCTACAAAGACGTTTACGTTCCGGGAAGTTCAGACGAATTAAACCCTGAATTAGAGAAAGCACTTCGTGTGGCCGACTTTATCGATTTAGGACAGTTAATGGCCATGGATGCACTACAAAGAAAAGAATCTTGTGGTGGTCACTTCCGTGAAGAATACCAAGATTCAGAAGGAGAAACCCTTCGTGATGACGAAAACTTTTCATTTGTCAGCGCTTGGGAATACATGGGCTACGACATCAGCCAAGAAAATCTTCACAAAGAAGAATTGAAATACGAGTTTATCAAAATAGCCGCTCGTAATTATAAATAGAGTAATTAGTGAATAGTAATTGGTAATTAGTTAATGAGTACTATAAAATCGTATAAAGATTTATTGATTTGGCAAAAAGGGTTTCAAATTGTCATTTCTACTTATAAATTGACTAAGGATTTTCCTCAAGAAGAATTGTACGCATTGACTAATCAAATTAAAAGAGCTTCTGTTTCAATTCCGTCTAATATTGCGGAAGGTTATGGAAGAAACACCGATAAATCTTTTGGGCATTTTATCGATATTTCTAGAGGCTCTTTGTATGAATTAGAAACGCAATTACTTATCGCTAAAGAATTAGAATTTATTCAAGATTTAGATATGTTTAATCATGTAATTAGTTTGATTAATGAAGAAAGTAAAATGATAAACGCTTTTTATAACTCAATATCAAAAAGCTAATCACTAATCACTAATTACCAATCACTTAAATAAAAACACATGAGTGCAGCAAAAAACATCAATATAACCCTTAAAATTTGGCGTCAAAAAAATGCCAAAGCCAAAGGTCAAATAGAAACTTATAAATTAGATAACGTTTCTACTGCGAGTTCATTTTTGGAAATGTTAGACCAATTGAACGAGCAATTAATCAACGAGAAAAAAGAACCGGTGGCTTTCGACCACGATTGTCGCGAAGGGATCTGCGGTATGTGTTCGTTATACATCAACGGTCGTGCACACGGTCCGGATACCGGAACTACGACTTGTCAATTGCACATGCGAAAATTCAACGACGGCGATACCATCTACATTGAACCTTGGAGAAGTAAAGCTTTCCCGGTGGTTAAAGATTTAGTAGTTGACCGAAGTGCCTTCGACAGAATCCAACAAGCCGGTGGTTTCGTTTCGGTAAATACTTCCGGAAGAACCATTGATGCCAATGCAACTCCGGTACCAAAACACGACGCTGACCGAGCTTTTGAAGCCGCTGCTTGTATCGGCTGCGGTGCTTGTGTGGCGACTTGTAAAAACGGTTCCGCTATGCTATTCGTTGGTGCCAAAGTATCGCAATACGCTTTATTACCACAAGGAAAAGTAGAAGCCACGCAACGTGTTTTAAACATGGTACGCCAAATGGACGAAGAAGGATTCGGAAACTGTACCAATACCGGTGCTTGTGAAGTTGAATGTCCGAAAGGCATTTCCTTGGAAAACATCGCGCGCATGAACCGCGAATATCTAAAAGCGAGTATCAAATAGGTATTAGCCAAAGGCATATAACATTAAAACGCATTCATTCATTTGGATGCGTTTTTTTATGGCGTGTCCTTTCAGGCCGCGCTTTCCGCAGTACACGGTACTTGCTCCAATCGCTCACGCAAACCCTGCAATAAAAATGTATATTTACAGTAACAAACTATCAACTTCATTCCGAATGAAAAAAATCCTCTTTTCATTGATGATTATTTTGGTTTTTAGCAGTACCATTTCTGCACAAAAATTAAAATTAATGACCTACAACATTCGCCTCGACCTAGCTTCAGACGGCGAAAATGCTTGGCCGAATCGCAAAGCATATTGGGCATCGCAAGTGGGTTTTTACGAACCGGATATCTTGGGTATACAAGAGGCTTTACCGCATCAAGTAACTGATATTGCCAGCTTATTGCCCAACTACAATTACATCGGTACCGGCAGAGATGGTGAAGGCAAAGGCGAATCGTCCAATATCTTTTACCAAAAAAACCGATTCAAAGTCTTGCTCGAAAACACCTTTTGGCTTTCGGAAACACCGGATAAAATCTCCAAAGGTTGGGACGCCGCACTCAATCGTGTGTGCACTTATGCTTTGTTTAAAGACCATAAAACCAAACAAACTTTCTGGGTTTTCAACACGCATTTAGACCATATGGGCGAATTGGCACGTACAAATTCCATACTGCTGATACTGTCTAAAATCGCGGCACTCAATACTAAAAATTATCCTGTTTTTTTGATGGGCGATTTCAATTCAGAACCAACCGAAGAGCGAATCATCAACCTAAAAAAAGAAATGCCCGACAGTCACGATATCTCGGAAGAAAAACCTTTTGGCCCAAGCGGTACTTTCAACGGTTTCAAACACAATGAAGGTGTGACTAAACGCATTGATTACATCTTCTTATCTAAAAACAATCCGTTCAAAGTAAAAAAATACGCCATTTTGAGTGATGCTAAAGATTTGAAATATCCTTCTGATCACTTGCCCGTTTTCATCGAACTCAAAATTTAACAAAAGCATTTGCTATCTTTGAGATTACAAACAAACACACTATGACACTTAGATTCTCAAGCTTATTTTTATTGTTTTCGCTCTCCGTTTTTGGCCAAAATCTCCACCAGTATGTCAACCCAATGATTGGCACCGGTGGTCACGGACATACTTATCCCGGCGCTACAGTACCTTTCGGCATGGTGCAATTGTCACCCGATACCCGCATTGACGGCAGTTGGGACGGTTGTTCCGGTTATCATTACGACGACACCGTAATTTACGGTTTTTCCCATACGCATTTGAATGGTACAGGTTGTAGCGATTATGGCGACATCATGCTGATGCCAACTATGGGTGAACCTAAGTTAAGCCCAAAAGATTACAGCTCAACCTTTTCACATGCTAACGAAAAAGCCTCAGCAGGCTACTACGCTGTAAAACTCGACAAACACAATATTGACGTGGCTTTGACTTCTTCTACTCGTGTGGGTTTTCACCAATATACTTTCAATAATTCGGGTCAAGCCAATATTATTTTGGATTTAAACCACCGCGATAAATTGTTACAAGGCGAAGTGCGCATCGTGAATGCTAAAACCATCGAAATCCTCCGAAGAAGTGAAGCTTGGGCGAAAGACCAATACGTTTTTGCCCGTATAGAATTCAGCCATCCGATGCAAATCAATAAAATCAGAAGTAATAACTCAGCTCAAGCTGCTGCTACTGACAAAGTATTTAAAGGAACGCAATTGGCCTTAAGTTTTTCTAAAAAAGTGAGTAAAGGTGATAAAATATGGGTCAAAGTCGCTTTGTCACCAACGGGTTACGAAGGCGCCAAAGGCAACATGAGCGAAATTCCGGGTTGGGATTTTAGTAAAGTTCAAAAAGCCGCCGAGCAACTTTGGGACCAACAATTGGCCAAAATTGAAATCACCGAAACCAATACAGACAAACTCTCGATTTTCTACACTGCCTTATACCACACGATGGTGCAACCGAATATCGCCCAAGACATAGACGGCAAATACCGTGGTCGTGACAATCAAATTCATAAAGCAGAAGGATTTGATTACTATTCGGTGTTTTCGCTTTGGGATACCTTCCGTGGTGCGCATCCGTTGTATACTTTAATCGAAAAAAAGCGCACGGTGGATTTCATCAACACGTTTTTAAAACAATACGAACAAGGTGGCAGATTACCCGTTTGGGAATTGGCCTCCAATGAAACCGATTGTATGATTGGCTATCATTCGGTTTCTGTAATGGCTGACGCTATGGCCAAAGGCATCAAAGGTTTTGATTACGAATTGGCATTTCAGGCCGCCAAACATTCAGCTATGTTAGATCATCTCGGGTTGAACGCCTATAAAAGACAAGGGTTTATCTCGATGGATGATGAGCACGAAAGCGTTTCCAAAACCTTGGAATATGCTTATGACGATTGGTGTATTGCCCAAATGGCTAAAATTTTGAATAAAAAAGCCGACTACGATTACTTTATGAAACGCTCACAAAGCTGGAAAAATGTCTTCGATTGGACAACCGGTTTTATGCGTCCAAAGAAAAACGGCGGCTGGGACAAACCTTTTGACCCACGGGAAATTAACAACAATTTCACCGAAGGCAACTCGTGGCAATACTCATTCTTTGTACCGCAAGACATACAAGGCATGGTTGAAGCTTACGGCGGTCCGGAAAAATTTGAAGTCAAACTCGACGAAATGTTTAACAGCGAAAGTAAAACCACGGGACGAGAGCAAGTGGATGTTACCGGGTTAATTGGTCAATATGCGCACGGCAATGAGCCGAGTCACCATATGGCGTATTTGTACAATTACATTGGCAAACCCGAGAAAACCAAGGAAAAAGTGCATTATATCTTAAACGAATTCTATAAAAACACACCCGATGGTTTGATTGGTAATGAGGATTGCGGTCAAATGAGTGCCTGGTATGTTTTGAGTTCGATGGGAATTTATGCGGTTACTCCGGGTAAAACAGGCTGGAGTACAACCGAACCTTATTTTGAAAGTATTAAAGTCCATTTAAACGAAAACAAAACCGACTACATCAACCGTAATCGGAATGGCGATTATTTACAAATTTTCGGGCTGGAAGAATTTCAAAAGACTCCGCATC
>NZ_JBILQL010000153.1:0-4424 GCF_044373165.1 Flavobacterium sp. | reverse complement strand
TAGTGACTGAGTTGGGCTACTATTTGAGTAGATTTTTGGGGTTTGGAGCGGAACCATTTCTTTTCTCAGCACCACTGCTCCCGCCATCCGCACTACTCGGTAGTTTGCTCCTGTCGGGGCTAAAGGAACTAATCTCTCACTCTTGGAATTAGCGAGTTAAAAAATCCTCCAACTGCTTTCCCTCTCTATTTCTGTTTTCATTGATCAATATCAAACAAAATACCATTTTTTAATTTACAAAGAGTTTGTTTTTATTACTCTGATGGTTATCCTTAACCACTATTTTATCTATTAAAGTATAATAAACTGATTTTCAAAAGACAAATAACTTTCCTGTAATCAGACAAAAATATATCGATAAAAAACTAATCAAAATCTTTTATTTTTATTTGGATTAAATAATAATAATGTTTTAGATTTGCCTTGTTTAGAATTAGTCTAATTTAATATAATAAAAAATGAAAAAATATTTAGTACTTATTGTTGTGTTTTTATCTGTTAAAACACTTGCTCAAAAAAAGGAAGATGAACAAGCAATTAAATCTATGTGTGGCTGTTACGAAATCAAATTCAATTTTGTAGAAACATTTGCTTATCCAAAAGATACTTCAAATTACAAAGCCTCTAAAGTGAAACACGAAACCGCTTTAGAATGGGCTGAAATAATAGAAGATGAACCGGGAAAAAAATCTATACAACACTTATTGATAGTCGGAAAAGGAATGATTGTTAAGCATTGGCGTCAAGATTGGATTTTTGAAAACACAAAATTTTATGACTACGGTGGATTTAACAATTGGAAGATCAAAACATTTGCTAAAGAAAAAGTAAAAGGACAATGGTCACAAAAAATATATGAAGTTGATGATAGACCAAGATATGAAGGAAGTGCAACTTGGGTGCATGTGGACGGCAGAACCTTTTGGGAAAATTTAACCAATGCTCCTTTACCAAGAAGAGAGTATACCCAAAGAAGTGATTACAATATTACCAAAAGAATCAACGAGATAGAAATTGTAAAAAATGGTTGGATTCACAATCAAGATAACGATAAAATTATTCGAGATGAAAAAGGAATCGACTATATTTTAGCACAAGAAAAAGGATATAACACTTACACAAAAGTAGCGGATTCAAAATGTGAAGCTGCTCAGAAGTGGTGGAAAGAGAATCGAGAGTTTTGGAAAAAAGTCCGTACAAAATGGGAAGCAGAATTTTCAAAAAACAATGATATTAAATTATTAGCAGAATTGGATGGCATGCCATTGTATATGCATCTGCAAAAATTAAAACCTAACGCCTCACAGGATGAAATAAACAAAGTAATTGACCGTTTTATCGTTACAAAATAATGAAACTGAAGATTTACATTATTGTATTGCTTTACTTTTCTTTTCACATTTCAGCAGCTCAAGTCGCGACAGATTCTGTAAAATCTAATCAACTTCAAGAAGTTATTATTACAGGAACCAGAACACAACGAAGCGTTGCTACTTTGCCTTTACCCACACAAATAATCACAGGAGAAAGTATTCGGAAGTCAGGATTAAGCCGATTGAATGAAATCATTCAGGAGCAAACAGGTTTGATTACTGTTCCGGATTTTGGCGGAGGTGAAGGAATTCAAATGCAAGGATTAGATGCGGCTTACGTGATGATTTTAATAGATGGTCAACCCTTGTTTGGCAGAAGCGCAGGCACATTGAATTTGGGTAGAATAACAATAAACAATATCGATAGAATAGAGATTGTAAAAGGAGCTTCTTCTTGTTTGTATGGTTCAGAGGCTTTGGCTGGAGTGGTAAATATAATTACAAAAAAACCTGAAATCACTGAAAAGCTAAAGACAAAAGTAAGCTATAAGTATGCCTCATTTAACACGAATGATGTCTCTACAACAGTTGAATACGGAAAGAAAAAAATTGGCTTGGAACTGTTTGCAAATTATTTTAACACCGATGGCTATAATCTCTCTGATAATAGCTTTACTCAAACCGTTGAACCGTATTCAAATTTCACCATACAACCCAAGATAAAAATTAATTTTTCTGAAGCCGTTAATCTTTTAATAAACTCAAGAATATATAACCAAAATCAAGACTATAAATCTGAAGTTAACGTTGAAAAATACAGTGGTGAAAGTCAAATTAATGAATGGAACAATTCACTGTTATTAAACCATCAGATTTCCGATAAATTTAAATTGGTTTACGATTTTTATGCTACCAATTATAAAGCCCGTGAATTTTTAAATGATGCTAGCAATCAACTGTTTGATGAGAGTAAATTTAATCAATGGTTTTATCGCCCGGAAATAAGAACACATTACAAAACAGGTAACAATATTATATCATTCGGTACTGGATTAAATGTTGAAACATTAGACCGAACTTTCTTTGAAACGAAGGCTAAACTCAATTCCGAATATATTTTCGGACAGTTGGAATGGTTCTTAAAAGAGAAATGGAATGTTTTGGTTGGTTTTCGATATGATAATCATCACCAATACGAATCACAGTTTAGTCCAAAGCTGGGTATTAATTACAAATGGAATGAGTCTTTTTCATTAAAAACATCTGTTGGTTACGGATATAAAGCACCAGACTTAAGGCAACTGTACTTAGATTTCACCAATTCCGCTGTAGGTTATACTGTTTTAGGTTACAATGTGGCAGAGGAAAGATTGGCCGAACTTTCCAGTCAAGGTCAACTCTTGTTTAGTAATAATTTTACTTTTTCTAATCCATTAAAGCCGGAAAGCTCTGTGAACCTAAACTTTGGTGGTTACTACAAAAAGAAGAATGTGACAATCGATTACAATTTGTTTTACAATAGCATTAAAAACTTAATCGACACAAAAGCAATTGCGCAAAAAACAAACGGTCAGAACGTTTTTTCATATTTCAATGTAGATCGGATTTTTACTTACGGTTTAGAGGTCAACAGTACTTATAAAACAAGTTCAAATCTTACGCTTTCAATTGGTTACCAATATTTAATAGCTAAAGATCAAACTGTAGTAGATAAAATTAAAAGAGGAGAAATATTTGCAAGAGATCCAATTACGCTAACCTCTTTCAGACTAAAACCAAGAGATTATTTCGGACTATACAATCGTTCTAATCATACGGCAAACATCAAAATAAATTATCAAATCCCAGCCATAAAAACAACTGTAAATATGCGTGTTTTTTACAGAAGTAAGTATGGAATTTTTGATAGCAACAACAATAATATTTTAGATAAATACGACGATTTTGTAAAAGAGTATTTTTTAACAAATCTTACGCTTATCAAAGATTTTAATAATGCTTTTTCAATGCAACTTGGGGTAATCAACTTGATGGATTACAAAGATGAAACCAATATTCCAAACTTGCCGGGAAGACAATTATTCACCAAAATAGAATATCAATTTTAAATAACTAATTAATAAATCCAAAATTATGTACAAATCATTTTTTTTAAAGTCAGTTTTAGCCCTTTCAGTACTCAGTTTGTTGACATCATGTTCTGATGATGACAATAACGCTGCCAATGTTTCCTTAGAGACGAAAACTTTTTCTAACCTCTATGCTCCGCAAACCGGTGGACAAGGGCAACCTGTTGGAGGCGCATTTACAAAATTTAGTTTTTCACAAAATGCAACTGTAACAGATGATTCTTGGGATATTGCGTTTCGTGGAACTACAATTATCGTGAACGGAGGTTCAGCTATTGGAATTACCGATGAACCAACTAGAACCGGAAATGGAGCTGTAAGTATAGTGACTAACACACTGGATGCTGTGACAACCATCCCGGATATTTCAACATTTGTTCAAGATGGCACTAATACCTACGCAATTCCTACCGGAAGCGGAAACGGTTGGTACAACTACAATTCCACTAATAACTTGATAACACCTGTCGCAGGAAAAGTTTTTGTAATAAAAACACAAGACGGAAAATACGCAAAAATGGAAATCATCAGTTACTATAAAGATGCGCCTGCAACTCCTGATGCAACAGCATTATCAAGATATTATACTTTCAGATATGTATATCAACCAAATGGAACAAGTTTCTAATTGAATATCCTATTCAAAAAATTCCTGTAAACTAAACTTCGGAAAATTAGAAATTGAAAGACTTATTGTTTCGGCAATAAGTCTTTTCTATTCAACTGAATTATTATAACTCTACTAAATGGAAATCAATAACAAAGACTTAATCACAAAATCAGCGACTTAAAAAATCCACCAATTGCTTTACCGCCAAACCACGGTGACTGATAGCTGACTTTTCCGCCATAGACAATTCGGCAAAAGTTTGGGTATATCCATCGGCTATAAAAATCGGATCATAACCAAAACCGTTAGTGCCTTTTTTTGCTTTAGTAATTTGTCCATTAATGATGCCGGTAAACAACTGTTGCTCTCCGT